>NZ_RZRX01000216.1:0-11190 GCF_003997405.1 Mesorhizobium sp. M2A.F.Ca.ET.042.01.1.1 | reverse complement strand
CGAATAAGTTTATCCACGGACGGTCTCCCTTGATGAGATCTGCAACGACCTCATTCTGGCACATTGTGATGCCGTCGGGGGCCGTCCACCCCAACACGTACTTACGTACGCTCCGCTCCGGTTCTCGAAACCACCACCATATGACTCGCCGGAGCGAATTTCGAAACGGTCTCTAAGACGTCACTCCTGGAAGCCATCCCATGCAAGTCAAGCGCAACGGCGATGTCTCGTTCTGGTATGCGGATCTGGGCGCTATCCCCGCGCCGCGCCCGCCCTTGCCGGGCGACATCGAGGCGGATGTCGCGATCGTCGGCGCCGGCTATACCGGGCTGTGGACGGCCTATTACCTGAAGAAGGCGAAGCCATCGCTGCGCATCGTGCTCGTCGAGCGCGAGTTCGCCGGCTTCGGCGCGTCGGGGCGCAATGGCGGTTGGCTGTCGGGCGGTTTCGGCTGGTCGCGCGAGAAGTATCTGAAGACCTCGACACGCCAAGGCGTCACGGCCATGCAGCAGGCGATGGCCGGCTGCGTCGACGAGGTGATCCGGGTGGCAGCGGAAGAGGGCATCGATGCCGATCTCCGCCGCGTCGACAATCTGACGGTCGCCACCAATGCGGCGCAGCTGGAGCGCGTGCGCGAGGAATGCGAGACGACCCGCTCCTGGGATGCCGATCCCGAACGCATCGAGCTGCTTGACGCCGACGCGACGCGGACGCGCATCAACATCCGCAATGTCATGGGCGGCTTCGTCATCCGCGGCCAGGCGCGCGTGCAGCCGGCCAAGCTGGTGCGCGGGCTGGCAGCGGCGGTCGAGCGTCTCGGCGTTTCCATCTATGAGAAGACAACGGTCACCGTCATTGCCAAGGGCATCGTGGCCACGGACCGCGGCACGGTGCGGGCCGAAACCATCATCCGCGCCACGGAAGGGTTCACGGCCGGTATCCCGGGGGAAGAGCGGACCTGGCTGGCGCTCAATAGCGCGCAGATCGTCACCGAACCGCTGTCGGAAGAGCTTTGGCGCAAGATCGGTTGGGAGGGGCACGAACTGCTCGGCAATGCCGCGCATGCCTATTGCTATGCCCAGCGCACGCGCGAGGGCCGTATCACCATGGGCGGGCGCGGCGTGCCCTACCGCTACGGCTCGCGCACCGACATCAACGGCCAGACGCAGCAGGCGATGATCGACCAGCTGCACACGATCCTGACCACGCTGTTGCCGCAGACCGCGGGGTGCCGCATCGACCACGCCTGGTGCGGCGTGCTCGGCGTGCCGCGCGACTGGTGCACGACGGTGGGGCTCGACCCGGCGACGCGCATCGGCTGGGCCGGCGGCTATGTCGGGCTCGGCGTGTCGAGCTCAAATCTATCGGGGCGCACGCTGACCGATCTGGTGCTCGGCCAGGATACCGAACTCACGCGGCTGCCCTGGGTCAACCGCAAGGTGCGGCCCTGGGAACCGGAGCCGTTCCGCTGGCTGGGCGTGCATTCGATGTACCAGCTCTACCGCATCGCCGACCAGCGCGAGGCGGCGGGGCTTGCACACACTTCGAAGCTTGCCGCAGTTGCCGACGCCATTACAGGGCACTGATCGGCCAGAAGATCAGTGATCGATCGGCCCCTTGGGCGAGACAAGCGTCGTGCCCGCGGTGGTCGGGCGCTCGATCATCCGGCGCACGCGCGGCGGGTTCTCGCCGCTGTGCAGCGCGCGGAGGCGTTCGCCGACCACGGCATCGGCATGGGTGGCGCGGCGGTTGTGGCGGATATACTCGACCCAGGTCGGCGTGTGGTAGTGCTCGATCCAGATGCCGGGATTTTCGAGATCCCGCGCGAGCGTCCAGTTGCGGGCGCCGTCGCGGCGGCGGATGCGGCCGCGCTCTGCCATGGTCGCCAGGAATTCCGGCACGTCGTCCTCGCGGATGATGTACTCGATCATGACGGCGATCGGGCCGCTGCGCGGCTTGAGATCGAGCGATAGCGTCGGCTCCTTGAAGCGGTTGAGCGGATCGAGGTTGAGAACCGTCTGCTTCGGCAACGGCAGGACAAAGCCGATGGCCGCGCCAGCCAGCATGGCGACCGCCGCCGCGATCAGCGCGGTTTCGGCGCCATGAGCATCGGCGACGACGCCCCAGATCCAGCTGCCCAGCGCGATGCCGCCGAAGGTCGCCGTCTGGTAGATCGACAGCACGCGGCCGACCACCCAGCGCGGCGTCGACATCTGCACGGTGACGTTGAAGTGCGAGAGCGCGATCACCCAGCAGGCGCCGCCGATGAGCAGGCCCGCCGATGTCTGCCAGCCATTGTGGCTGACCGCTGCGTTGAGGGCGCAGAGCGCGAAGCCGGCAAACGCCATGCGCACCATCACCTCGCTCGACAGCAACTGTCTGAGCCGCACACTGATCAGCGCGCCGCCGACCGCGCCGATGCCGAAGGCGCCGAGCATGATGCCATAGGTCAGCGCATCGCCCTTGACGACGTCGCGCGCCACCAGCGGAAGAAGCGCGAGCACCGCGCCGGCGCTGAAGCCGAAGGCAGAGCCGCGGACCAGCACCTTGGCGATGTTGGGCGACATGGCGACATAGCGCAGGCCGGCGCCCATCGCCGCGCCCAGAGACTCGCGCGGCAGGGTCTGCTCGGGCAGCGCCGGCTTCCAGCGGGCGAGCACGGCGATCAGGCCGATATAGCTGACGGCGTTGGCGGCGAAGGCGGCCGCGGCACCCGCGGCGGCGACGATGACGCCGCCGATGGCCGGGCCGACGCTGCGGGTGATATTGAAGCCCAGCGAATTGAGCGCGACCGCCGCCGGCACCTTGGCGCGCGGCACCATGTCGCCGACGGAAGCCTGCCATGACGGGCTGTTCAGCGCCGTGCCGCTGTCGATCAGGAAGGTGAAGGCCAGCAGCGTCCAGGGCGTCATCCACCCTTGCCAGGTGAACAAGGTGAGCAGCGCCGAGACGACCAGCATGAAGGTCTGCGCCACCAGCATCACCTTGCGGCGGTTGAAGCTGTCGGCGATGGCGCCGGCGACCAGCGCGAACAGCATGATCGGCAAGGTGGTCGAGGCCTGGACCAGCGCCACCTGGTAGGGCGAGGTGGCAATCGTGGTCATCATCCAGGCGGCGCCCACGCCCTGGATCAGGCCGCCGAAATTCGACACCAGGCTGGCCGCCCAGACGGCTCGGAATATGCCGTGCCGGAACGGCGCCAGCGCGGAGACGCGTTCGCTTTCCGGCTCGTCGTCGATCATGGTTGGGCCTTCGTCCGCTATTAAGGCTCGCCGCGCCCGAAGAGGCCGGCGACTCGCCAAAGAGTGAGACCCAACAACAGGATGGCAAAGGCGAAAATGCGTCGGCGAAGCTTTAAACCAAGCATCTCGCCGGTCTGGACCAACCCCGGCTATTTTTCGCCTCTCGTCTCGACGTGCAGGGCCTCGGTCAGGTCGCCTGTGGTGTCGCCGCGCATGTAGAGCCTGAGCAGCATTTCCAGGCCGACGAGCCGCAGGCGCGACGTTTCCTGGCTTCTTGCCATGTCGATCAGGTCGTCCAATTCGGAGGACGACCATTTCATCGCGTCGCGAAGCAGACCGCCGCGCAGCAGCCCTTGCGTGCCGGCGGAAAAAGCATCGGCCATGTCGAAGCCGATCTTTGCCGCACGAATGTTTTCGCGTGGCAGATGGTGTTCGGCGACTTTCTTCAGCAGCCACTTGCCGGTTCCGTCGCGGTATTTCTGCCGGCGCGGCAGGTGAAGGGCGAAGTCGATGAGCCGGTTCTCGAGGAACGGCACCCTGAGCTCGACGGACGCCGCCATGCTTAGCCGGTCATGCCTGTGCAGCAGGTCCTGCAGATGCGAGTAGAGGTCGTAAAAGCAACTTGCCAGGAAAGCGCGATCATCGAGCGGCGTGACGCCGTCCAGCCTGTCGAACAGCTTCGTCTGCAGGAAATTCAACTCTGGCGACAGGGCTCTGAGCGCCATGCTGCGCTCGGAGGGCGAGCCGCGGCCGATCGAGTTGCGGAACGGTGCGCGGCGTAGTTCGGCGAATTTGCGGTCGCGTCTGGCCTTCGAGCGGAACAGGCGCTGCAGCCAGGAGTGGCGCCAGAGCCGCATTGTCGATGCCTGCCATTTGTAGCCGCCGAAAAGCTCGTCGGAGCCCTCGCCGGTGAGCAGCACCTTGACGCCGTCGGCGCGGCACTGCTCGGCAAGCGCCAGCAGCGCCGCGTGGCTGGCATGCCAGCCGTCGGTCTCGAGGTGCCAGACCGCACGCGGCCAGAACTCGAGGAACCGCTCTCTGTCGAAAGGAACCCGGCGCAGGCCGATACCGATATGGCGGCCGGTGCGTTCGGCGTCCGGCGCCTCGCTACGGCCGAGCTTCTGGTCGATGACATAGCCGTGCAGCTCCGGCCTGAAGCGCTTGGCGAGCGCGGTGATCAGGCCGGAATCGACGCCGCCGCTGCAGGCGGTGGCCAGGTTGGCATCGGCGATGCAATGCAGCTCGACACTCTCCTCCAGCAGCCTCTCGAGCGTCGCCATGTGCTCGGCGTCGGATGTCCTGTCTTCGGCGATGCGCGCCGTCTCGATCACATCGAGGACATGCCAGAAGCGGCGCTTCTCGATGCCATCGCCGGTAATCTTCCAGAGACCGGCGGGCGGCAGCCGGTCTATGCCGTCAAAGACGCTGTAGCTGGAATCGCGGCTCTGCCAGGCCAGCCGCAATGTCAGCTCGCGCGTGTCGACACGGCGCGCAAAGTCATGGCAGGCGAGGATCGCCTTGTCCTCGGAGGCAAACAGCACGCGCTCGCCGGTGTCGGCGACCGACAATGGCTTGATGCCCAGCCTGTCACGGACAAGCCACAAGGCCCCGTCGCGGGCATCGAAATAGGCGAAGGAGAACATGCCGTCGAACAGCGGCACCGCCTTTTTCGGGCCCCAGTGATGCAGGGCCTGAAGTACCACCTCGGTGTCGGACACCGTTCGGAATGTCAGGCCTTCCGCCTCCAGCGTCTTGCGCAGCACGCGAAAATTATAGACCTCGCCATTGTAGCACAGCACGCCGTCGCCGGATGCGGTCAGCATCGGCTCGCGCGCGGCGGGCGATGGATCGATAATGGCCAACCGGCAGTGGCCGAGCGCCAAGCGGGCGTTGTTCCAGTTGCCGTGGTCGTCGGGACCGCGATGCGCCAATGCCTGCATCATGCGCGCGACATCGGAAAGATCGCCGCTCCCGATCGGATCGCGCTTTCGCCAGACGCCGGCTATTCCGCACATGGCCCGCCGGCCGTTCTTGCTTGATGCATCGCTTCCTGAATCGCCGTTTGCGATAAAGACGCCGGCCGATACCGGCACTGCTACAATCTAGCCGCGACAAACGTCGCCGCAAGCGATCTCGGGCCTTGCGAACAGGCCGCTATACGCCTGTCGCGGCTTTGCGTCAGAAGCCGTGCTCGATGCGCTCGAAGATAACGTTGGTGAAGGCCGATATCTGGCTGCCGATGAATGGGCCGGTCAGCGCCACCACGAGCATGATGGCGACGATCTTCGGCACGAAGGTCAGCGTGATTTCCTGGATCTGGGTCAGCGCCTGGATGAGCGCGATGCCGATGCCGACCACCATCGCCACCAGCACCACGGGGGCGGAGGCGGTGAGAACCGTCCACACCGCGTACTGGACGATATCGAGGGCATCGGCCTCATTCATGCGGGCACACCCCCAGCGGTCAGACTAAAGCGCGTCGCGATCCTTCGGATTCGCTCCATGCGCTTTAGGTCTCTGGTTTTACGCATGTCTTTATCCCGAAGCCAGTTCCCACTTTCGGGAGACATGCTTTAGCTGGCCGGCTTGATCGAGACGCCCGCGCCGACCGGGACTTTGGTGCCGTCCTGCAGCACGGCGATGAGGCCGTTGCTGGAAAGCGTCACCGAAGCCACCGTGCCGGTGGTCTTGCCGTCGGCCGAGGTGATCGAGCGGCCGATCAGCGCGTCGGCCTGCGAGAGCGCCGATGACTGCATGATCTGGTCAAGCTTGGTGTTGGTCTGTACCGACTGCTCGACCTGGGAGAAGGTGGCGAGCTGCGCGACATATTGCGTGGAATCCATCGGCTTGGTCGGATCCTGGTTTTTCATCTCGGCGATGAGGAGCTTCAGGAACGACTGGTAGTCCACCGCCGTCTTCGAGGTCTGCTGGCTGGCCTGGTTGGCGCCAACCGGGATCGTTGTCGTCATGTCGACAGCCATCTTATGCTCCTACAGCCAGTGCGCGGGGCGCTTCGGGAATCTCGTCAATGTCTTCGAGCGCCTTTCGCTCGAGCGGATAGAGCGCGCGGATCGCCTTCAGCGCCTCGTAGATCTCGTCCTCGCCGACCATGCGGTCGATCTGCTTCAGCCTGTTGCAGATGTCCTGGTTGTCGAAGCTCGCGATCAGCATCGGCAGCGAACGGCGGAACATGTCGCGCGCCTCCGCGGCGCCCGCCGGATTGATCAGCATGATCTGCACGATGAAATAGAGCTGCCTGAGCGGCGTCGAGGCCTGGTCGGCCTGGATGACATGGCTTTCGAGCAGGAACTGCACATCGTTCATCAGCTCGATGGTGACCTTGCGGTCGACGCGGATGACCGCGCCATTGATGTAGATCTTCTCGTTGGGCTTCAGCGAGATCTTCAGCGTGTTGGTCATTGGATGCCGTCTCGGATGATCTGAGAGACCTCGATCAGTCCTTCGAAATTGTTGGTGCGGCCCTGGCGGATGTCCTCTGTCTCGCGCAGCAGCCACAGGCCGATGGAGATCAGGTTGGCGCGCAGCTCCTTGGGGAGCGCGTTGTCGCTGGAGCCGAGATCCTCGACGAAGGTGGTCCAGATGCGGTTGGTGAAATGCAGCGCCTCGACCGCCTCCATGGAGTCGGTGCCGACCGCGGCCGCCGCGGCCAGCATGTCGATCGAGCGGGTGAGCAGCTGCCGCTCCCGGTCCTTGGCATCGGCGACGGAGTCGGTCTGGATGTCGGCGTAGGAGAATTGATACATCGTCGGCGCTCTGGCGTTCCGGTTTACGTGTTCAAGTCAGATAGTTGAGCAGGCTGAGCTGCTGCAAACGCGCGGTCAAGGCAAAGGATGTCTCGATATGCTGTGTCAGGTCGGCCACGCGGGTCGCCGCTTCCGTGGGATCGACACCTTCGAGATCAAGGATATGCTTCTCGAAGAGGTCGACCTGGGTTTTCATGCGGTCGCTGGCATCGGACACCCGTTGCTGGGCAATGCCTGTTTCGGCCCGTATTTGGGTGATGCCGCCGATGGCTTCGCCGACCAGCGCCTGGGCGCGGCTGACGACCGCGTTCTGCGCGGCCTCGCTGATGCTGCCCGTCATCAGGCTGCTGACCATGGCGGCCGCCATGGCGAGCTTGCGGATGCCTTGGTCGTTGGCGCTGATCGAGGTCTGGGTGGTCTCGTTGAGCGAAATGCGGCTGGTGATCTGCTCGTCGGTGGCGCTCGACCAGTTGGCCTGCCAGCCGGAGCCCAGGAATTGCGGCTCGACCTGCGTGGTGATGAAGTTATCCATCTGCGCGGCGGTGATGTTGGCCGCAGCCGGGTCGGTCTGGGTAAAGCCGAAATAGCTGGTGAAAGCGGCGTCGAACGCCGCCTTGGCCGGCGAGCCGGCGGCGTTGAAATCGTCGATCGGCTTGACGTCGGTGTTGGTGCCGGCAAACAGATATTCGCCGTTGACGCTGGTGTTGAGGATGCCGGTCATCTGCTGCAGCGCCGAGGCGCCGGCGGTCCGCAGGATGCTGGTCGAGGAGTCGCCCGACACGCCGCTGGTCAGCGCGGACAGGAAGCTCTGCGCGCTGTTGGCGATCTGGCCGAGCGAATCCTGGGTCGATTTCAGGCGCGCCGAGACGAGCGCGTTGGAATCTACAATGCCGTTCAATCGGTCGAGGTCGCGCTGGAAGGTGACGGCCTGGGTGGTGCGGCTGCCGAGCGCCAGTCCGATATCGGCGACCGTGCCGGTCTGTGATTCCTTCGTCGCCTTGATGAGGTCGGCCTGCATCTTCGCCTGCTGGTAGCGCAGCGCGTTGGATATGGCAGCCGAGGAAACGCCTGTCGCTTTCATGAATTATCCCACCGCCGCCAACAGGGAATCCAGCATGTCGCCTACCGTCTTCATCATATGCGCCGATGCCTGATAGGTGTGCTCGAGGTCGAGAAGCAGGGACATTTCCTGGTCGATATTGACCCCGGTGTCGTTGGACAGCGCCTCGGCCGTGCGTGCGGCCAGCGCCTGCTTGTTGTCGGCATTGGTCGAAGCCTGCTGGCGCACGCCTTCGAACCAGCCGATGGCGTTAGCCGCATAGTCGGAGACGCCGGAGCTGACGGCAATGCCGGTGGACGTATCGAAGGCCATCGGCTGATCCAGCTTGTTGCCGTAACCGATCAGCAGGTCCGCATAGGACGCGCCGCCGCCGGTGTTGGCGACATAGGCGACGCCGTTGGCGCCGCCGTCGCGCAGCAGCGCGGGATTGCCGCCGGCGCTCGGATCAAAGGCGGCGTTGACGCTGATCGACCCGGCGAGGCCGTCGACCAGGGTGCCGGCGGGCGGAATTGCCGGCGCGCCGGACCATGTGAACAGGCCAGTCGCATTGGGCTGCGACGGTGCGGTCTCGGCAAATGCCGTGATCAGGCCGCGCGCGATTTCGTCGAGCTGGCTCTGCATGGTCGAGGCGACGCCGTCACGGAGCTTCAACAGGCCCGCCAGCTTGCCGTCGGCGGTGGTGTTGTCGCCGGTGCCGGCGGAAACCGGCACGTTGTCGATATAGATCGTGTTGCCGGGCGTGCCGGCCGAATAGCCGGACGATGGCGTGAAGGTCACCGAGCGCGGCACGGTCTCGAACAGCGTCGTGCCGTCCTTGGTGGTGATGACCATGTCGTTGTCGCCGCGCGTGAAGGTCGAGACCGGGACATATTCCGATATCTTCTTCAAAAGCGCGTCGCGCTGGTCGAGCGCGTCGGATACGTCCGTGCCCGAGCGTGTGCCCGAGATGACGGCCTTGTTGGCGTCCTGGAACTGGCTGAGCAGCGAGTTTAGATCGTTGACGGCGGTGGCGATCTGGCTGTCCGCCTGGGTTCGAAAATCCTGGATCGCCTTGGTGCCGCTGTTCAGCGAATTCACCACCTGCTTGGCGGCGTCGACGACGCTGGTGCCAAGGTTCTGGTTCGACGGCGTGGTGGCGTAGAGCTGCAGGGCTTTCTGCAGGTTGGCGATCGCCGTCGAGGGCGACGACGCGTTGTCGACCCCGTTGACCGACAGATCGAGCTGGTCCATGCCGTCGTAAAGCGCGCTCTGGCCGCTCCACGCCGACAGCGCCTGGAGGTTCTGCCGAAACAGCAGATCATTGGCGGTGCGCTGGATTTCCACCATTCTGGCGCCGGGCGCCGTGCTGGTCACCACGGCGATGCGGCGGGTATAGTCCGGGTTCGAGGCATCGGCCACATTGCGCGATACGACGCTGGTCTGCTTGGAGGTGGCCAGAAGCGCCGACTGGGCAATGCTTAGTGCGGAGGAAAGCGACATGCTGATCTTTCACGGGCGGCGCCCGTCGGTTATCTCTTCAGGTTGACGAGGACGTCCATCAGGTCCGAGCCGGTCTGGAAGACCTTGGAATTGGCGGTGTAGCTGCGCTGCGCCGCAATCATGTTGGTCAGTTCCTCGGCGATATCGACATTCGAATTTTCAAGCGCCCCGGAGACGATGGAGCCGAGCTTGCCCTCATTGGCAAAGCCGATATGGACGGCGCCGGAATCGGTGCTCTGCACATAGACGTTGCCGGGCATGGCGGTGAGGTTGTCGGGGCTCTGAACATCGGCCAGCGGGATCTTGTAAAGCGCCTTGGTCGAGCCGTCCGCGAACTGCGCGTAGATGACGCCGTCCTGGCCGATCTGCACCTTCTGGATTGAGCTCGGCGCGTTGCCGTTGACCTTGGCGTCGGCGACGGTGAAGCCGGTGCCGAGCTGGGTCAGCTTGGAGAGATCGAGGTTGAGGGTCTGGCCGCCCGGAACGGTGAAGGAGACGCCCGTGGTCGCGCCGGTGAGCTTGCCGGTGGTGGTGTCGAAGGTGAGGTTGGCCGATCCCAGCATGCCCCCCGTATAGGGGAACGAGGTGCCCGGGGTCGCCTTCGACTGGTCGAAGACCGCGACCTGCCAGGTGCCGGCGCCGGTGTTGGTGAAATAGACGTCGAGCAGCTTCTTGTTGCCGAGATTGTCGTAGGCGACCAGCGAGGTTTTCGACGTGTACTGGGCGGTCGCGCTGTTGGTGGAGGGCAGACTGCCGGCCGCGACCGGAGTGGCGCCTGCCGGCAGGTTGCCGCTGAATATTCCGCTCGTGCTCGGCGTCGCCGTCATTTCCTGGTCGGAGATCTGCACCGGCACGAGGCCTTCGAAGCCGTTGGCGGTCGCGGCCGGATCGCCATTGGCGTAATCGTAAGCCATGAGCTGGTAGCCCGCGGCATTGACCAGCCGGCCTTGCGCATCCGGGACGAAGGAGCCGGCGCGGGTGAGATAGGGCGTGCCGCCGGCGTCCTGCACGACGAAGAAGCCGTCGCCGTTGACGGCAAGGTCGGACACCGAAGTGGTGTAGGTCATGACGCCTTGGGTGCTGACGGCGGAGCGGATCGTCGTGGTCACGCCGCCCGAATTATAGGCGCCGCCGGTGCCGGGCATGATCAGGGACGAGAACTCGGCCGAAGAGCGCTTGTAGCCGGTGGTGTCGGAGTTGGCGATGTTGTCGGCCACCGTGGACAAGCGGTTGGCCTGCGCGTTCATACCGGAAACGCCGGTCCGCATCATTCCGTAGAGGCTCATCGATGGATCTCCGCAGTGCCTTGGTAGGAGGCCACAAAACTATGCCTCGTGTCTTGCGCGAGGCTGGCGCGGGATGTGCCTTGGACGGCCATCAAAACACCAGCCGATAGCCGAGGAACCGCTTGGAATCGATCGGGTCGTGGCCGAGCTTCTCACGCAGCTTCTTGCGCAGCTTCGAGATGTGGCTCTCCACCACGTTCTCCTCAACCTCTTCGTCGAAGATGCCGTAGATGGCGTTGAAGACCTGCGTCTTGGTCACGCGCCGGCCGCGGTTGCTGGCCAGATATTCCAGGATGCGCCGCTCGCGCCGCGGCAGCGGCAGCGGCTCGCCGTCGATCTCCGGCTCGCTGCCCTCCCTG
>NZ_RZRX01000215.1:0-11241 GCF_003997405.1 Mesorhizobium sp. M2A.F.Ca.ET.042.01.1.1 | reverse complement strand
GACAAGGCGCGCTAAAGATCGACCATGATGCCAGCCTATCTCGACTTCGACACATCGAGCCGCCGCCTGCGTCTCGACCCGCACGAACCGGCTTTCGTGCAGAATCCCTATGCGGCCTATGCCTTCCTTCATGGCACTGCCAACGCCTTCTTCTGGGAAGACTACGGCTTCTGGTGTTTTGGCGGCTTCGACGACGTCAACCGTCTTTTGCGCGACCGCCGTTTCGGACGCCAGAACCCGGCCGGCATTCCAGACAGCCGCGGCGTGGGAGACGACCGCTCGCATCTCATGGCCTTCGACGGCATCGAGGCCAATTCGATGCTGGAACTCGAGCCGCCGGTGCACACCCGGCTGCGGACGCTGGTCAACCGCGCCTTCGTCTCGCGCCAGGTCGAGCGGCTCAGGCCACGGATCGAGGCGTTGGCCAACGAGTTGGTCGACCGCTTCCAGCCAAACGGCCTCGACCTTTTGCCGGCCTACGCCTCGCCCCTGCCGATCACCATCATCGCCGAAATGCTCGGCGTGCCGGTCGAGATGGGGCCGCAACTGCTCGACTGGTCGCATCAGATGGTGGCTATGTACATGCATGGCCGCACACGCGAAACCGAAGACACAGCCAACCGCGCCTCGCGCGATTTTGCTGCCTTTCTGCGCGGTTACGTGGCCGAGCGGCGCAAGCAGCCGGGCGACGATCTGCTGTCGCTGCTGATTGAGGCCCGGGACAACGGCCAGAGGCTGTCGGAGGACGAGCTGGTTTCCTCGGCCATCCTGCTTCTCAATGCCGGCCATGAAGCGACGGTGCACCAGACCGGCAATGCGGTGCGCGCGATCCTGGCCCAGGGCGGCGATCCACGCCGCTTCTTTGAAACGCCGGAGAAGAATGCAGCCACGGTCGAGGAATGCCTGCGCTTCGACGCTCCGCTGCATATGTTCCTGCGCTACGCCTATGAGGAGATCGAGGTTTCGCCGGGCATTTTGGTCAAACCCGGAGAGATGGTGGCGCTGCTGCTCGGCATGGCCAACCACGATCCCTTGGCCTTCGCCGAGCCGGATATCTTCAACTCAGGCCGTACGGACCAGAAGAATGTCTCCTTCGGCGCCGGCATCCATTTCTGCATCGGCGCGCCGTTGGCCAGGCTTGAGTTACAGGTCTCGCTGAAGACGCTGTTCGACCGGCTGCCGGATCTGCGTCTGGCGGAGGAGCCGCGCTTCCGCGACACCTATCATTTCCACGGGCTGGAAAGGCTGGCTGTGGGCTACTGAGGACAACATGTCCGTTTTGAGCTGTAATACAAGGTGGTCGCAGCCAGCAAACGATGAGGTCGGAATTCCTCCGCCGGCTGACCTAGTCCTTCATCCCCTTAACCAGACATATATTTGTAGCAGCATAAGAGCCGCGAAAAGGAGGGCAAGCCCTGGAAAGAACAACACCGAAAGCCAAAATCTTACTGGATGCATATCTCTAAGATAAACTCTTCCCCTAGCGGGATAGATACCTGTTTTTATAGCCGGGTAGCCGACAGAAGCGAAAAACTTGATAAACCAGGCATCGAGGAGAGCCAGTACAACGAAAATACCTATTTCTCTTATGTAGACACCTTCCATTGCAATCAATCTCGCCAGATCGCCTAAAGCTTGATCACATACTCCTTGCGGGTGGTTTCGAGCACTTCCCAGGTGCCCTTGAAGCCCGGTCTCAGCACGAAGCTGTCGCCGGCCCGCACTGTGCGCGCCTCGCCACCGTCCTCGGCGATCACCGAGACGCCGGACAGGATGTGGCAGAATTCCCATTCGTCGTAAGAGATGCGCCATTTGCCCGGCGTCGCTTCCCAGATGCCGGCATAGAGACCGCCGTCGCGCTCCTCGACATTCCAGGTGCGGAATTTCGGATCGCCCGAGATCACCCGGTCCGGGGCCGGCGCACCGGCCTCCGGCTCGACGCCGTCGACACTGACCGTGAGGAAGGCGGACATATCAGACCTTGCTCAGCGCCTGCTCAAGATCGGCGACGATGTCGTTGACGTCCTCGATGCCGATCGACAGCCGGACCGTGTCCGGCCCGGCGCCGGCCTTGACCTTCTGCTCGTCGGAAAGCTGGCGGTGCGTGGTCGAAGCAGGATGGATGACCAGCGACTTGGTGTCACCGACATTGGCGAGGTGCGAGAACAGTTCAAGCGCCTCGACGAATTTGACGCCGGCCTCGTAGCCGCCCTTGAGGCCGAATGTGAAGACCGCGCCGGCGCCCTGCGGCGAATATTTCTTCTGCAGCGCGTTGTTCTTGTCGCTGGGCAGGCCGGGATAGTTCACCCAGGCGACCTTGGGATGGTTGGAGAGCCACCCGGCCACGCTCGCGGCGTTGTCGCAGTGACGCTGCATCCTGAGCGGCAGCGTCTCCAGGCCGGTCAGGATCAGGAAGGCGTTGAAGGGCGAGATCGCCGGACCGAGGTCGCGCAGGCCAAGCACGCGCGCGGCGATGGCGAAGGCGAAATTGCCGAAGGTCTCGTGCAGGACGAGCCCGCCATATTCGGGGCGCGGCTCCGACAGCATCGGATATTTGCCCGATTTCGACCAGTCGAACGTGCCGCCGTCGACGATGACGCCGCCGATCGAATTGCCGTGGCCGCCGATGAACTTGGTCAGCGAATGGACGACGATGTCGGCGCCGTGTTCGATCGGCCGCACCAGATAGGGCGAAGCCAGCGTGTTGTCGACGATCAACGGCAGGCCATGCTTGCGGGCGATGTCGCCGATCTTCTCGATGTCGACGAAAATGCCGCCTGGATTGGCGAGGCTTTCGATGAAGATCGCCTTGGTCCTGTCGTCGATCTGGTTCTCGAAGGTCGAGAGGTCGTTGACGTCGGCCCAGCGCACTTCCCAGCCATAGTTCTTGAAGGCGTGGCCGAACTGGTTGATCGAACCGCCATAGAGCTTGTTGGCGGCGATGAAATTGTCGCCGGGCTGCATCAGGTTGTGGAAGACGATTACCTGCGCGGCGTGGCCGGAGGCGACGGCAAGTGCGGCCGTGCCGCCTTCAAGTGCTGCGACGCGCTCCTCGAGCACCGCCTGCGTTGGGTTCATGATGCGGGTGTAGATGTTGCCGAAGGCCTTCAGCCCAAACAGCGAGGCGGCATGGTCGGCATCGTCGAAAACAAAGGAGGTGGTCTGATAGATCGGCGTGGCCCTGGCGCCGGTTGCCGGATCGGGCTTGGCGCCGGCATGAACGGCCAAGGTGTTGAAACCGGGCGTACGGGTCATCTAAATCTTCCTCTCCTGATCTTCGAAAAAACGCCGGGCATTCTTGGCGAAGCCCGGGTTGGAATGCAAAGAAGAAAATATCTTTCCGGGCGCGATCTGCGACGAACGGCCGAGAAAATCCGTTTCTTCCCGGAATAATTTTGCGCGCGCCGCTAGGGCGCCTACTTCTGGCGCACGCCGAAGCTCTGAAACCCCTGGCGCATCAAGGGTTTCTTCGACGACAGAACGCCGGAGTTGACGCCGGTCCAGCCGATCTCGCCTGACAGCTTGCCGTATTCGATCTTCGGGCAGCGGTTCATCACCACCTTGATGCCGGCCGCCTCGGCGCGGGCGGCGGCCTCGTCATGACGCACGCCAAGCTGCGTCCAGATGACCTTGGGCAACGGGTCGAGCTTCAGCACCTGGTCGATGATGCCGGGCACTGCCGAGGAAGCGCGAAAAATGTCGATCATGTCGACCGGCTGTGGCAGGTCGGCTAGGCTGGCATAGACAGTGCGGCCCAGGATCTCCTTGCCGGCATGGCCGGGGTTGATCGGGAACACCGAAAAACCTTTGGCCAATAGATATTTCAGCACGAAGTAGCTCGGCCGCACGTCGTTGGGCGACGCGCCGATCATGGCGATCGTCTTCACCGAGTTCAAAATGCCGGCGATGTAGGCGTTGTCGTAAGTGTCGTGATTCATGCTGCGGTCGTCTTCCTGCGGTAATGGTAGCGATAGAGTTCCCGGCTGAAGCCGAGCGAAGCGTAAAGCGCGCGTGCGGGCGTGTTGTCGGCTACCACCTGCAGGCAGCCAGCCCCGGCACCTGCCCGCCTGGCCCAATCGATCAGCCCGCCGACCGTCCTGCGACCGAGCCCCTGCTGCCTGAATCGGGCGTCGGTTTCAACCGCCTCGACGACGAGCAGCCCGCTGCGGATGACGCCGAAGGCAAAGGCTGCGATTTGGCCATCGCGCTCGCACGATACGAACGCCCTGTCGCCCACGATCAAGCTCGTCATATAGCGAAAGATGCCGCGCTCGGCGTCATCATAACCCCCTGTACGGAAGCGTGCCTCGAACCAGCGCTCGCTGGGTGTCGGGGAAACCGTGACGTCGTCATAGCTGCATCCCACCAGCGCATCGATGCGGGCATGGAGATGGATGGTCCCGCCTTCCCAACTGTAGCCGCGACGCTCAAGCTCGGGTTCCAGCTCCGCGGCGATATCGGGTATGCGAAACAGCGGAGCCTGACCGTGGCCGGTGTAGAAAGCTTCGGCAACGTCGATCACCCGCTCCGGCGCGCCGCGTTTGCCAAGCAAGGGGTTGGCAGAATTGCTGCGCCGGATACGGCCGCCGGAGCGCCGCAGCACCCAGCCATCGGCAATGGTTTCGAGCGCCGATGGCCAGGCCGAGCGGCACGCCTCTTCCATCCGCCAGTTGAGATCGTCCAAAGTCATGCGCTCGCCACTACTCGTCGTCATCCCGCAGCGCCTCCTCCATAAACATCTGTGGGTCGCTGCAGAAGTCGCGCATCATGCGAAAATGGTCGGTGTCCTGAAAATCGATCGGGTCGAGGCCGAAGCGGCTGATGCGGAAGAGCCGCGCATTCGGACAGGCCATCAGCAGCGGCGAGTGCGTCGCCATGATCACCTGCGCCGTGCCGGATTGCTCCATGCGTTGAAGCAATTTGAGCAGCTCGATCTGGCGCGTCGGCGACAGCGCGCTTTCGGGCTCGTCGAGGATGTAGATGCCTTGCCGGCGGCAGCGCTCCTCGAAGAAGCGGATGAAGCCTTCGCCATGCGACCAGGACAGGAAGTCGGGTGGCGGTGGCTTGAACGGATCTTCGAGCGCAACCTTATCGAGATAGCGCGCGACCGAGTAGAAGGATTCAGCGCGGAAGAACCAGCCGGCTGTGACCTTCGGCAGCCAATGGCCACGCAGCGTGTCCGCAAGCGCCGCGCCACTTTTGTCGATGGCGATGGAATGATCTACCGGACGATACCCCTTGCCGCCGCCCGCCTCGTCATAGCCTGCCAATGCTCCGATCGCTTCCAGCAGCGTCGATTTGCCGGTGCCGTTCTCGCCGACGATGATGGTGATGGCCGAGGCGAATTCGAACTCGAATTCGCGGTCGCGAAAAATCGGCAGGTTCCAGGGATATTGGTCCCAATCGGCAACCCGCGAGGGCTCAAGCAGGATGCGCTTGAGGTAAGGCGCTTTCAGCCGTGTCAGTTGCTTGCGGGCAGCCACGTCGAACCTTCAGCGATGGAATGGCGCGGCTCCATTCAACCCGGCTATTCGTCGGACCATTCCGGCTTGCGCTTGCCGATGAAGGCGCCGATGCCTTCCTCGGCGTCGCGCGCCAGCATGTTTTCCACCATCACGCGGCCGGTATAGGCATAGGCGTCGGCCAGCCCCATTTCGGCCTGGGCGTAGAAGGCTTCCTTGCCGGTCTTGACCACCAAAGATGACTTGGAAGCAATGGTTTGGGCGTATTTGTTGACCACCTGGTTGAGATATTCGCGCGGCACGATGCGGTTGATCAGGCCGAATTCCTTGGCGGTCGCAGCGTCGATCGTCTCGCCGGTGAGCAGCATTTCCATCGCCTGCTTGCGCGAGACATTGCGCGACAGCGCCACCATGGGCGTCGAGCAGAACAGGCCGATATTGACGCCAGGCGTGCAGAAGGTGGCCTCATGCGAGGCGATGGCGAGGTCGCAGCTCGCGACCAGTTGCAGACCAGCGGCGGTGGCGAGACCGTCGACCTCGGCGATGACCGGTTTCGGGTGGCGAACGATGGTCTGCATCAACTTCGCGCAGGCAGCGAAGGTTCTTTCGAAGAAGGCTTTGCCGCGGTCCGGCTCGGCGCGGTGCGCCGTCATTTCCTTGAGGTCATGACCGGCGCAGAACACTTTTCCCGACGCCGCCAGGATGATGACGCGCACGGATTTGTCGGCCTTCACGCGATCGAGTTCGGCCTGCAGCGCTGCCATCGTCGCCAGCGAGAGCGCATTGGCTGGCGGGCTGGCGAGCGTGAGGCGCAGGATGCCCTTGTCCTGGCTGACAAGAATGGGGCCGTCGGCGACGGCGGGCTTGATGGCAACAACTTCAGCCATGTCCAACCTTTCGGGTCAGCGCTCGCGGCGCATGGAGCAACAGAACTAGCACGCTGCTGGTTGAAGAACAGTCGCGAGGCGTGTTTTCTCCGTCACACCGTTTGGTCCAGGCCTATCGCCCGGAGCTTGTCACCTCATATAGGACGTTGCCCATGCCCGCCCAAAGCGATCTGAAGCCAATGCTCAATGCGGCCGAAGTCAATGCGCTGATGGCAAGCGTCTATCCGCAGCTCAACGACAGTTTCACCTCCTACGAGGCGATCGACGTGTTTCCCGGCGGCTGCATGGTTCGGCTCAACGCCGACGAACGGCATCTGCGTCCCGGCGGCACGGTGTCCGGTCCGTCGCTGTTCACGCTGGCCGACATTGGCGGTTATGTCTGCGTGCTCAGCCATGCCGGACCGGATGCGCTTTCGGTGACCGTCAACCTCGACATCAATTTCATGCGCAAGGCCGAAGCCGGTCCGATCGACGGCCATTGCCGGATCCTGAAGCTCGGCAAGAGCCTGATGGTGTTCGACATCGACATCGTGGCAGGCCCGGATGGGCACACTGTGGCCCATGCCACAGGGACCTACTCGATCCCGAGGAAGCGAATAAACGACAAGCCCGCCTGACGTATTGCCGGAACTCCCAGTCGATACGTTCGTTCTGCGGCATGCCCGATGTTACAACCTACCTTGCCTTTGTCGGCGCCGTGCTCGCCTATCAGCTTTCCGGTGTCGGCCCCGACATGATGCTGGTGATCAGCCGCGGCGTCGGGCAAGGCTGGCGCCATGCCTTGGCCACCGCAGCGGGCTGCGTATCGGCCGGCGTCGTCCAAATCCCATTGCTGGCAATGGGGCTTGCCTCGCTGGTCACATCCTCCCCAACTCTTTACAGCTTCCTTCAGATCATCGGCGCCACCTATCTGATCGCCATCGGGATCAAATTCCTGTTGGCGCGCCGACTGGGCGAGGGTGGCGGCGCGTCTACCTTTGCCAACACCAACAGCATCCCGGCTGCCTTCCGGCAAGGGATGATCTGCAATCTCACCAATCCGACCACGCTCGCTTTCATGCTGGCGGTGCTGCCGCAATTTGTTCACTCCTGGAGCGGTTCGCCGGCGCTGCAGTTCATCATTCTCGGCGCGACCATGAAAATAACCGGACTGGTCATCCTCGGCGCTGTCGCGTTGACCTCCGGCGCGGTAGGCGGCTGGCTGGCGCGCCGAAACTCCTTTCTTGTCTGGCAAGAAAGGTTGGCAGGAGCTTTAATGATCGCCATCGGCGTCCGACTTCTTCTTACAACTGTGGGTGGTCGGCGCTGAGCGAGATGATCTTCGATTAGCAACCTGTGGGTGGGGTAAAATAATACCTCTTCCTTTGGCCATTGAAATTAAACGGTTTTTCATGATGATCACCCGCAACTGACTCTTGACGTATATACCCCCCTCGCCTATAAGCCCTCGCGAAGCAGCGGCCCGCAACGGCCGCCGTTTTGTTATTGGCGGCTGGCTCGGCTTTCCGTCAATCCAAGCAACAAGAAACGCCTTCTCCTGCCCCCAGGCAGGAAGGGTCAACCTGAGAGCAAAACCATGGTTACCTTTTCGCAGAAGCCTGCGGATGTGGTGAAGAAGTGGGTGCTGATCGACGCCGAAGGTCTCGTCGTCGGTCGTCTGGCCACCGTCATCGCCAACCATCTGCGCGGCAAGCACAAGCCCACCTTCACCCCGCATGTCGATGATGGCGACAACGTCATCGTCATCAATGCCGACAAGGTGGTGTTCACCGGCAAGAAATACACCGACAAGGTCTATTACTGGCACACCGGCCATCCCGGCGGCATCAAGGAGCGCACCGCGCGCCAGCTGCTCGAGGGCCGTTTCCCCGAGCGCGTCGTCGAGAAGGCCGTCGAGCGCATGATCCCTCGCGGCCCGCTTGGCCGCCGCCAGATGAAGAATCTTCGCGTCTATGCCGGCGCCGAGCATCCGCACACCGCCCAGCAGCCCGTCACGCTCGACGTGGCCAAGCTGAACTCCAAGAACAAGAGGGCTTCGTAATGGCTGAGCTTTCCTCGCTCGCAGAACTCGGCACCGTCGCCGCGCAGCCGGCCGCGCCCGTGCATGTCCAGAAGCTCGACAAGTCGGGCCGCGCCTATGCCACCGGCAAGCGCAAGAACGCCATCGCGCGCGTCTGGGTGAAGCCGGGCTCCGGCAAGATCACTGTCAACGACAAGGAATTCGCGACCTATTTCGCGCGTCCGGTGCTGCAGATGATCCTCAACCAGCCGATCGTAGCGGCCAACCGCGCCGGCCAGTACGACATCGTCGCCACCGTCATCGGCGGCGGCCTCTCCGGCCAGGCCGGTGCGGTCCGTCACGGCATCTCCAAGGCGCTGACCTACTATGAGCCGGGCCTGCGCTCGGTGCTCAAGAAGGGCGGCTTCCTGACCCGCGACAGCCGCGTGGTCGAGCGCAAGAAGTACGGCAAGGCCAAGGCCCGTCGCAGCTTCCAGTTCTCCAAGCGCTAAAGAGCGCTTGGGGCTAAGATCCAGGCGCTACGCGCTACTCGATCAAGCTTCTCGAAAGGCTGCCTCCGGGCGGCCTTTTGCTTTCAGGTATGGTCGGGTCAGCCCTGTCAGATAACGCCGGACTGGCTGATCGAACGAGCGCAGCACGACGCTTGATGCAGCGACGATGGCGACGGAGGCAACGAGAGCCGCGAGGTTGTAGGCGGCCAGATCATGCGTGGCCCTCACGACAAGCAGCGAGCAGAAGTAAAACAGCGGCCGGTGGATGGCATAAAGCGGATAGGAGATATCCCCGAGCCACTGCGACCAGCCTACCGTGATGGCAGGCATCGTCTTGTCGCTGGCAGCGGCCACGAGAATGATCGCGCAGAATGCCGCGTCTATCAGCAAGACGAGCATCCCGGGCGGCCTGATCGACGTGGGCATGACGAGAATGAGAACAACGGCGGCAGCGCAAAAAAGCCAGCCGAACCGAACCGCCGTCAATTGCAGCTTGTTCGACATACGGTACATGAGCACGCCCAGGAAGAAGCCAAGGAGCGCGCGGGTGAACAACATCAGCATCCTTATCTCCGGTTGGAGCAAGATGCAGATTGCGGACACGATGACCACTGCAACCAACAAGCCCTGCGCTCGCCGGCTATATAGCCATGCGGCGTAAATCACATTGACGACAATCTCGAAGAACAGCGACCAGAAGACCGTATTGAGAGGGAACAGTTCGTCTCCCTCGGCTATGGCCAATTTCGGGAACAGAATCAGGGAAGCCGAGAACTGAGCCCCCAACGTCCATAGATCACCGGGATGCGCAACATAGTGGGCCAATCCGGCCAAAAGTCCCAGCACGCTGCCGACTACAATCATCGGCCAGAGGCGGATGAACCGCGCAAGGAAGAAGGACGATTGGGCCAGTCCGCCTCTCAATTTGTCCTCGTAGGAAAGGGCGATCACGAAGCCGCTGAGAACGAAGAAGAGATCGACGGCCAAATAGCCGCTTTGAACGACACCAACGCAGTTGTGAAAAAGCATGACGCCGATAGCCGCGATGCCACGAAGCAGGTCCAGCGTCACGTATCGCCGGTGCACGCTATTCTCCCACGGCTGAAGACAGGCGGGGTTTCAGTCTCGAGCCGGCTTCTCCGCGCCGCGGCCAAAAATGCGTGGTCATCGCGATCGACTCTATCGCACCTACCGCCCGACTCTATTCAGTTGTGAAGACTGCCGACAGGGTGCGCCCCCTTCACCGATGGGAGAAGGACCATGCTCATTACGGATAATTGCCGCGTTCGCGCCAGCTACTGCCAGTGCCCGGCCGGCGTCTTGATGTAGTCGATGAAGGCACGCAGCGGCGCCGGCACCAAGCGGCGCCCGGGATAGTAGAGAAACGGCCCCGAAAAGTTTTGCCACCACGGCTCCAGCACGGGCTCCAGCACGCCGCTCTCGAAATGCGGGCGTACCCAGTCTTCGAAGAGCCAGAGAATGCCGACGCCGGCGATGGCCGCGTCAATGGCGAGATCGACGCCTCCGCCGATGCTGACGAGCAATGGTCCCGTGGTATCGACCCGCACCACCTCACCGTCCCGCTCGAACTCCCAGGGCGTCATGACCCCGCTCGGGAAGCGGCCACGTATGCAGGCATGGCCAAGCAGGTCGCGCGGGTGCTGCGGTCGGCCGTGCCGGTCAAGATAGGCCGGCGCGGCGGAGGTGGTGAAGCGCTGCGTGCGCGGTCCGATCGGCACGGCGATCATGTCCTGCTCCAACCGCTCGTCATAGCGGATGCCGGCATCGCAGCCAGCCACCAGCAGATCGATGAAGTTCTCCTCGGCGATCACCTCCAGGCGAATGGCAGGATAGGCCGCCAGAAATCCCGGAACGATCCTTGGCAACACCAGCCGCGAGGCGCTTATCGGCACGTTGAGCCGCAAGGTTCCGGCAGGCCGATCACGAAAGCCGTTCACCACATCGAGCGCGGCTTCCACCTCACCCAAAGCGGGGCCGAGCCGCGCCAGCAGGCCGGCGCCAGCCTCGGTCAAAGCGACGCTGCGTGTGGTGCGGTAGAAGAGCCGTACGCCAAGCTGGGTTTCCAGACGGCGGATGGCTTCGCTGAGCGCAGAGGCGCTGCCCGCGGTTGCGCGGGCGCCTTCGCGAAAGCCGCCGGCACGCGCCACGGCCATGAACGCCTGAAGATCGTTGAGATCAGCCATTGTTCTGCAATCCGTACAAGTTGTTTCGGTTATATCCGGTTATCGGGACAGCGGCCATGCTCTATCTCCGTCGTCGACAGCGAAGGAGAACCACGATGTCCAGCGTAAACAAATCCGGCACCTATAAACTCGGCGACCGTGCGGTCCGCCGCCTCGGCTACGGCGCCATGCAGCTCG
>NZ_RZRX01000214.1:0-11291 GCF_003997405.1 Mesorhizobium sp. M2A.F.Ca.ET.042.01.1.1 | reverse complement strand
ATATCCTTGCCCGGCAGCACCTTCTCATCGGTCACGCTCACGATCGATATAGCCGATGCCCGTTCCAGGAACGGCTTCGCGTCGGCCACCGCCCTTGCAGCCACGCGGCTGCCGTCCCAGGCGATCACCACGTTGTCGAGCGCACCGACATCTTCGTCACCCGGGAGAATCAAGGCCGGCCGGCCGGAGCTGAACACGACCTCCTCCGCGGTCATGCGGATGGACTCGGTATCCCTCGCCCATCCCACCATGCAGAGGTCGAAATAGCGGCCCTCCCGGGCGGCAGCTTCCCCTATGAACGCGGGCTGCGCTTTCAACTCCTGAGTGGTCAGGGTAACTTTGCACCGCGCGGCTTCGGCCGCGACATTCTCCAGCAGGGCCTTGCCGCGATTCCTGCTGGCCGTCTCGACCTCACGGATCTTGGCAGGGAGGTCGAGCAGGAAGCTGGACAGCGCGTTGGAAACGTCCGGTATGTCGACATTGATGACCGCCGCATCCAGCGTGGCGCCAAGCTGCTTGGCCACAGCCACCGCATTCGACGCGATCTTCGGGCCCGGCGGGTCCGGATAAGTCGGCAGGAACAGGGATGCCAGCATCTGCATAGCTTGTCTCCTTGGATCTTATGCCCGCCTGGCGGACATGGAATGCGGTGACTACTCAGTTCGACAGCAGCCTGTGGAACGAGCCCGATCCGAGCAGGGATCGCGTCGCGCCCCCGAACGCCCATTCGCGGAACCGGCTATGGCCATAACCACCTGCCACAATGAGATCGGCCCCGATTCGATCAGCTCCAGCGATAATCGAGCCGCCCACCGAGCTTCCCTCGCTTTCGAGCAGTTGGGACCGGGCTTTCACACCATGCCTCATCAAGAAGCGCACCACGTCCGCCGCGCCATCCCGCGCGACGAGCGTTCCTTCCTCAGCCGCATTGAAAACGGTCACTTCCTTGGCGTTGCGCAGGAAAGGCATCGCGTCGACCACGGCCCGCCGCGCTTCGCGGCAATCCTTCCAGGCGACCATGATCCTCTCACCCTTGAAGGAGGCGAGATCGTCGGCCGCAAACAGAACCGGCCTGCCCGCGGAAAGCACCAATGCTCCCGGGTCCACGGTCCTTCGGAAATCGCCGGCGGCAGCCGCGGCCGGCGCTCCGGTGATCACCAGATCGGCCGCCCGCGCGTGCAGCGCCACGGCGCGCGTAGGGTCGTCGAGTTCCGCCCGCCAGGATGCGCGCTCGTTGTCACCGGCAACGGCGAGGAACTCCTCCTTGAGCTCGCTGATACGATCCTCGAGCTCGAGCGTCCGGTGACGCAGCACCTCGGCCACGGCCGGAGAAGATTCGCTCGGCGAAACCAATGTGGAGGGCTCGGCAGCCGCCAGCGCGATCAGGTCCGCCTCGAACTTCCTTGCGACCTGCCGCGCGAAAATCAGCCGCGGCGTTGCCGGTGCATCGATATCGAGCTGGACCAATATCGTCGTGTAGATCATATCCGGGCTCCATCAGAGACGGGTAGACCAGCACGGCCGAAAGCGTCCCGCTTTGATGTGCATCAACTTCGGTTCAGTCGGGACAGGACAGGCCGAGAGCATCGAGTCCGGCCGCAAGGTGATCGCCCAAAAGCGGATTGCCGCAAAGATAGTCGGCCGTGTGCCTGTTGTGAGCGTAGGCCGCCTGCTGGCGAACCTCGTCCCAATCGGCCGCCTTGCCGTCATCCCTGCCGAGCCATGTCAACGCCACGAGGTCGATCTGCTCGTCGACGGAGAGATCCGAGATCAGCGACCCAAGCTCTTCGCGCACGGGGTCATCATCATGGTCCTGAAGCACCGCGACTTCGCCGTCGTCCGTGGGATTGGAGCCCGCATCGGGCTCGGTGACGGCGACCTTGACATCGAATCCATGCGCCTTGGAGATTATGAAACAGACCTTGCCGGCGGAGATCGCCAGCTCAGGAGCCTCGATGTCCTCACTACCGATCCCGCGTTTCATCCGATACCTCCTCTTGCGCCGTCAGCGCTCTCCTCCGTCATTGGCCGAGGCTCCCGATATAGGCGATGATCGCCTCGATCTGATCCGGAGAGGCCACAAACTCGGGCATGTCCGGATGGCCGGTGGAGATTCCCTCGGCCAAGGCTTCCTGCAGGTCCTCGATCGGATAGCGGCGGTGCAATAGACGAAAAGGCGGGGCATCGGGATGGGTGCTTTCGCCAGTCCGGCCGACTGCGTGGCACCGCGCGCAGTTTGTTTCGACCAGCCTTTTGCCATAGGCCACCTGCAGATTGTCGCCCGCCCAAGCCGGCGATGCGAAGGCGATAGCAAACGGCAGAACCTTGAGCGCTGTTCGACGTTTCATGGCTGCTGAATAGGCCTTGAGCGGCCGTCGCGCCTTGACCTCGCTCAAACGGCTGGAACGCAGCTACCGCTCGAGGACATACGTGCCGGGCGCCGCGCAAACCGTCTCCAGGGCGCCCAGGGCATCGCCTCGGTCGGCCGCGACCTCACGGCTGGAATGACCGGCCAGCCATTCGACCCAGGCCGGCCACCAGGAGCCATATGTCACGGCCGCCTCTTTTGCCCACTCGTCCGGGCCGGGACGAATGGCGGCATGGCGGCAACTGAGCCTTTTATAGGAACGTTTCGGGTGTCCGGGCTCCGACACGATACCCGCATTGTGCCCGCCGGTGGTCAGGACGAAGTCGATGTCGGTATCCAGCAGATAGGTCAGCTTGAATACCGAACGCCACGGCGCGACGTGGTCCGTCTCAGTGCCGACCGCGAACACCGGGGCTCGAATGTCTTCCAGATGAACGGGCCTTCCCTCGACGCGAAAGCGTCCCTCGACAAGGTCGTTGTCCAGATAGAGCTGCCGCAAATATTCCGATTGCATGCGAAACGGCATACGGGTCGAATCGGCATTCCAGGCCATGAGGTCGGTCATCGGAGCGCGCTCGCCGAGCAGATATTCGCGCACCATGCGTGACCAGATCAGATCCTGCGAGCGAAGCATCTGGAAAGCGCCAGCCATGCGGCGCTGGTCGAGGGTGCCTTCCACCCACATCACGTCCTCTAGCAGGGTGATCTGGCTCTCGTCCATGAACAGGCCGAGCTCGCCCGGTTCTTCGAAATCGACCTGCGCCGCGAAAAGCGACAGGCTGGCCAGGCGGTGGTCTCCGTCACGGGCCATTGCCGACGCCGCTATCGACAGCAGCGTCCCGCCAAGGCAATAGCCCACCCCGTGGATCCGGCTGCTTCCCGTCGCTGCCTCGACCGCGTCCATGGCCGCCATCGCGCCGAGCTGGCGATAGTCGTCCAGCGATACTCCGGCCTGGTCGCTGCCCGGATTGCGCCAGGAGATGCAGAAAACCGTATAGCCGCTCTGGACAAGATAGCGGACCAGCGAGTTCTCCGGTGAAAGATCGAGGATGTAATATTTCATGATCCAGGCGGGGACGATGAGGATCGGCTCCTTCTTCACGGTGTCCGTCATCGGCGCATAACGGATCAGCTCGATCAGTTCATTGCGGAAGATCACCTCGCCCGGCGTGGCGGCGACCTCGATGCCCGGCCGGAAGTCTTCCACGCCAGCCGGCGGCTTGCCGTCGGCCAGACGCAGCAGGTCGTCGACCAGATTGCTGGCGCCGTTGACGAAATTGGCGCCATTTTTCCGAAAGGTCCCATCGATGACCTCCGGGTTGAGCGCCGGGAAATTGGAAGGAGAGACGGTATCCAGGATCTGGCGGCTGTAGAACTCGACGAGGCGCTCATGCCTTCTGGTAACGCCTGGAAGTCCGCTGGTCGCGTTGTGCCACCATTGCTGGGAGAGCAGGAAGGCTTGCTGCATGGCGTTGAAGGGGAATGACTGCCACGCCTGATGCTGGAACCTTCTGTCTTGCGGCAGGGGTGTGATGGTCGGCGCAGCGGTCCCCATTCCAAGCCCGCAGCGAAAAAGAAAATCATTCAACCTGACGAGCTTCTCGACCGCCTTGGTGGAGACCTCCGCCTGCTTGCCCGGCGATGTGGACAAGTGCAGCAGCCAGTCCTGCCAGGCCTGCAGGAGGCTGATCGGCGAAATGCCCGCGGTGAAGGCCGCCACCAGAGCATGCGAGAGCCTGTCGACGTCGCGATAGACGCTTGCGCTTCCTTCGTCCCGCAATAGCGGCGCCGGGGTTGCGGCCGCCACCTCGGTGCCCTTGGAGCCCTGCGATGTTCCCGGATCTTCCGCCATGCCATGACTGCTCCAGGCGGAGGACCGATCGGCGGCTGGCTTCCAGCTTTTCCCTGACGGCGACATTTCAGGCGGGAAGCGTTGCCGCGGCCATGTCGTTCATCGTTGCTTCCGCCTCCTTGCGGACTTGGCCGGCTGTCTCCGAAGCCAGCTTGGCGCCGATGGAAGCGAATTTGCCGGCTTCCTTCGCATAATCGGATGTGGCGTTCTGGACGAAATTCACGAACACGTCGAACGCGTCGACGAACTCGTCACCGCCGGTCAGCTCCTCTACAAGCTTCAGGTCATCCTCGAACCGCCGCTTGAGGAAGGACAAGCCTTCGATCTGGTAGCGCAGCAGCGCGCGGACCGAATGCGCCTGCATCGCGGCGGTCGCCCGCATGAATTTCTGGCCGGTTTGAGCGAAAGGGAGCAGCTCGGGCGCCCGAAACTCTTCTGGATTCCACATCATGGTGTCTTTCCCTTCGCTTCTCGCTTCAATTTCCTGATTTTGGCTGATGCGGCCGTGAGCGGCGTCCAAAGCCGTGGCTTGCGGACAAGCCTTTGCTTCGCCGGAACGACGCCCGCTCGAAATAGATCGCGGCTCCGGCGATGAAGCCGAGGCAGAGCACGGCGCCCCAAAGCAGGAAATCTTCAGTGACCATCAACGAACCCCTTTGGCCGTCCTGGCCGAACATCGCAGGTGCCGCGCAAGCTGGCATTGATCATGATCAATCCGGCCCGGCATGCCGGCTTTGACCCTGATCAAGGCGAGTGACGCCAATGCCCGCGACAAGTCCGGGACAACAAGCCCACAAGCCCACCCGCAGACGCAAAGCGAGGGACGGATATGAAGGAATTGCCGCTTGCCGATGTCTACCGGCTGATTGAGCCCGGTCCGGTCGTCCTCCTTTCGACGCGGTCCAGGCAAGGCCGCTCGAACATCATGACGATGTCCTGGCACACGATGGTGGAAGTCGCGCCGCCAACGATCGCCTGCGTGGTGTCAAGCAATGACCTCTCCTTCTTCGCCTTGCGTCAAACCAGGGAATGCGTGATCGCGATTCCTGCCGTCGGCCTTGCGGAGAAGGTCGTGAAGGTCGGCAATTGTTCCGGCCGGGATACGGACAAGTTCGCGACCGCATGGTTCACGCCGCTTCCCGCCGAACAGGTGTCGGCGCCGCTGGTGGCCGAGTGTTTCGCCAACCTAGAGTGCCGTGTGGTCGATACGCGCCTGGTCAACAGACACAATCTCTTCCTGCTGGAAGTCGTCAAGGCGTGGATCGATCCGCAACAGCCGAGGCCTAAAACCATCCATCACATCGGGCATGGCACCTTCGTGGTTGATGGCGAGGTAATCCATTTCGAATCCCGGATGCCTTGAACGTCGGGTCGCGGCTTAGAAACGACTTTGATCCACATCAAGGCGCGCATGCTCGTCGGACATAGGGTTTGGTTCATCGAGAAGGATCAAATCGAAAGCGCGTGCGATGAGCTACAAATCAATTCTCCTGAACCTCAACATCGACGGTCCGATCGAACCGATCACGCGGATCGGCGTGAATCTCGCCAAGCGCTTTGACGCCCGTTTGATAGGGTTTTGCGCCGCGGATGCTCCGTTGCCGGTGACAATGGCGCCCGAGGGCGCGGCGATCGCCGCCGATATCTGGGAACAGTCGCGGGACGAGATCCGACGCCGCCTGACCAGCCTGAACGGCGAGTTCGACGGCCTGGTGGCCGGAGCCGTCAAGACGGACTGGCATGGCGATATCGAAAATCCGAATCACGCCGTGGCCCGGAGAGCCCGCATGGCCGACATCGTCGTCACCAGCGCTTCCCAGGGCGCGTCGACGGGCGACTCCTACCGCACGGTCGATCCAGGATCGCTGGTGCTGCGCGCGGGCCGGCCGGTCCTGGTTGCGGCTCAGGGCTCGATGGATTTGCCGGCTCGCAGGATCGTGGTGTCCTGGAAGGACACGCGTGAGGCCAGGCGGGCGGTGGCGGACGCTGTACCGCTTATGGCCATGGCCGAGGAAGTCACCATCGTCGCGGTCGATCGCAACCCGGACGACTGGACCAGGGACAGCGTCAAGGACGTGGCGAGCTTCCTGGCCGGTCACGGCATCAAGGCGCGCACCGAGATCATCAAGACGGCCGATGATGAAAGCAATCGCCTCGTCGATTTCTTCGCCTCGATGAATGCCGAGTTGATTGTGTCGGGCGCCTATGGGCATAGCCGGTTGAGGGAGTGGGTGTTCGGCGGCGTTACCCGCTCCTTGCTGGACGAGGTGTGGCTCAATCGGCTGATGTCGAACTGACGCCGTTGCCTAAGGACACACCTGCATGATGACGGCCGCGCGATAACAGCATGGTGATAGCGGCGCGGTCACCATAGCCATCCTCTTCAGACTAGAGCGGTTCACCGTTCCACGGAAACGGCGAACCGCTCTATCTCATTGTTTTTACGCAATTCCGGACGGAAAACCGCTCACACTTCTCCTGGAATTGCTCTAGAAAAAGGTGTCGGTGCCGGGCGCACTGACACCTTACGGGCGACGAGATCGCGTTTCCCACTCCGCCCGGTTGTCAACCGATGGTGATCCGGTCTTCGACCGTCTTCACGCCCGCGGCCGACCAGGCGGCGCGCTCGGCCGCCCGGCGTTCCGACCAGGCATGCACCCGGCCTTCTAGCCTGACGGCGCCGTTGCCGAGAACGTTGACCTTGATCTCCTGCGCCTCGAGCTCCGCATTGCGCTTCAGCGCGTTCTCGATACGCTACTTGATGTCATGGGTCGACGGACGCGGCTTGATCTCGATCTGGTTGGTCACGCCAATGACGCCGGCGAGGTGACGCACGGCATCTTCCGCCGCGCTCTTCTGGTACTGCCATTCGACCTTGCCGGTGAGCTTGATCCAACCGCTCTGCACGCTGATCTGAACGGCGCCGCCTGGAATGGAGGTGTGCCAGGCGATCGTGTTGACGGCGCGCTTGGCGATCTCGTCATCTGCGGTCTTGTGGGTGCCGAGGGGACGCACTTCCATCTCCTGGGCGATGGCTTTCACGCCCTTGACGTTCCGCACGACGTCTTCGACCTTGACCTTCTGAGCATAGGTCGGGACATGGCCGGTCAGCGTCACGATGCCATCGTCCACCGCCACGCCGATATCGGCGGCATCGATGCTGGGCTCGAAGTCCAGCTCATCGATGATGTCCTGCTTCAGGATGCTGTCACTCATTTTCCACCTCACTGTTTTCGGGAGCTACTTCATGCAACGCCGCAAGTATGGCC
Source organism: Mesorhizobium sp. M2A.F.Ca.ET.042.01.1.1 (assembly GCF_003997405.1). Classification (NCBI taxonomy): domain Bacteria; kingdom Pseudomonadati; phylum Pseudomonadota; class Alphaproteobacteria; order Hyphomicrobiales; family Phyllobacteriaceae; genus Mesorhizobium; species Mesorhizobium sp. M2A.F.Ca.ET.042.01.1.1. Next base: position 3,802 of record NZ_RZRX01000214.1, on the reverse strand, counting down.
CGTGCGCGCGCGGTGACGTTGATTGCCGTCAAATGCCGGGCGGATGCGCAATGGACCCTGCCACCCAGCGAGTGCCTGTCACGCCCCTGCCCTAGGCGACCTTCCTCGCCGGGGCAGCAACCGAAGCCGCCCGACGCAGCGGCGGGAAATCGTCGGGCGTGATCGTCTCGCGCTCGAGCAGCAGGCTGGCCCCAGCCTTGAGTTCTCCCATCCGGGATCTGAGCAGTTCCTGCGCCGTGGCGAAGGCCTCGTCCAGCATCTGGCGGACGGCAACATCGACCTCCCGCGCGGTGGCCTCCGAATAGTCGCGCTGGCGCAGCGACCCGTCTCCCAGCCATTGCTGCTTTTGCTCCTCGAGCACGGCCTGCCCCACGGCGGAACTCATGCCGAAGCGCGTAACGCTCTGGCGCGCGACGTCCGTCGCCTTGGCAAGATCGTCGGCTGCACCGGTCGAGACTTCGCCATAGACGATGTCCTCCGCTGCCCTGCCGGCCAGCAGCGCGACCATACGCTCCTTCAGTTCGCCTTCGGTGATCAGGAAGCGATCGTCGGTCGGACGCTGCATGGTGTAGCCGAGCGCGCCGATCGAGCGCGGGATGATCGACACCTTGTGCACGGGATCAGTCTTGAGTAGCGCGGCCGCCGCAAGCGCATGCCCCATCTCGTGATACGCGACCCTCTCGCGCTCCGCCGGATTGAGCAGCCTGCTCTTGCGTTCCGAACCGGCTACGATGCGCTCCACCGCATTGGTGAAATCATCCATCGTCACCTTGTCGGCATTGCGCCGGGTGGCGAAGATCGCGGCTTCATTGACGAGATTGGCGAGGTCGGCGCCCGTGAATCCGGGTGTAATGGCCGCCACTTCGCCGATGTCCACGCCCGGCGCCACCGCGACGCCGCGGACATGGACCTTGAGAATGGCCTCGCGTCCCTTCCGGTCGGGCCTGTCGATCACCACCTGGCGATCGAAGCGACCGGCGCGGGTAAGCGCCGGATCGAGGATCTCCGGCCGATTGGTGGCGGCCAGAAGCACAATGCCGACGCGAGGATCGAACCCGTCCAGCTCCGACAGGAGCTGGTTGAGCGTTTGCTCCTTCTCATCCGCGCCGCCATAGCCCGCGAAGGGGCTGCGCGCTCGACCGAGCGCGTCCAGCTCGTCGATGAAGATGATGCATGGCGCGGCCTGTCTTGCCTGCTCGAAAAGGTCACGGACGCGTGCGGCGCCCACGCCGACGAACATCTCGACGAACTCGGAGCCGGAGATCGAGAAGAAAGGCACGCCCGCCTCGCCGGCCACCGCGCGCGCCATCAGCGTCTTGCCGGTCCCCGGCGGGCCGACCAGGAGAATGCCCTTGGGGATGCGCGCGCCGAGGCGCCCATATTTGTCCTTGTCCTTCAGGAAGGAGACGATCTCCTGCAGCTCCAGCTTTGCCTCGTCGACGCCGGCGACATCGCCGAAGGTCACGCCCGTCTGCCTCTCCACATAGACCTTGGCCTTGGACTTGCCGATGTTGATCAAACCGCCCATTCCTTGTCGTTCGGCGAAGCCGCGGAAAAGGAACATCCAGAGCCCGAAGAAAAGCAAAGCGGGCAGGATCCACGAAAGGATGGTGGTAAGCCAGTTGCTGTCGGTGCCGCCCGACACCTTCACGCCGGCCTTCTCGAAGGCTTCGGCCGCGGCCGGATCGACGCGCGCGGCGACGAAAACGCTTTTGCCGTCCTGCGGCTGCTTGAACTGACCCTGGATGGTTGTTTCAGTCAGCGTGACGGAGGCGATCTTGCCCTCGCCGACAAGCCGCATCACGTCACTGTAGGAGAGCTGCGCGACGTCACGCCAGCCGAGCCACAGCTGGAACATGCCCATCAAGACCAGCGCGAGGATGAAATAGCCGATGTTGAAACCGTGTTTCTTGTCCATAAACGTCTCCGCGGAAATCTTGCTGTCCTGGACCGGTCACCGGGCATGCCGATATAGGCGAACCGGTTCGCCTCTCGTGAGCGGCAAAAGCGAGGCACCGGAAAGCTGCTCCGATGCGTCCTCCACACACCCGTGGGACCCTCGCAGGGCCGAAACTTCAGCGCAGCCTATCCGCGTAGCGCCCCCCAGACTTTGAGCGAGATCAAGGAGTGCCCGCTCCGCAGTGCCTACAAGCGCGCTATTTCCGGGGCGCCCCAACGGACGGCGATGATGACTGGCCGCCCACGGCCCATCCTTGAGCGAAATCAAGGAACATCGCTTCGCCAAGTCTACTTTGAAACTCCTGGCCTTCATCTGTCGGTGAGGATGGCCAAATCTATTTGGTCCGAATTCTGGAGGTGCAACCGTGCCCCATGCATCGATCGAGGACCTGCCTCCGCCAATCCGTGAATATCTCCCCTTGCATGCAAGAGAGATTTACCGGTCCGCGTTCAACAACGCCTGGGACGAATATGTCGACCGCGGCGAGAAGCGCGAGGAAATCGCCCACCGGGTCGCATGGGCCGCGGTGAAGCATCGCTACCGCAAGCAAGGGAATGCGTGGATGCCGCTATAAGCGACTCTTTTTCGATGCATTGACCGAAATCAAATTTTTCGCATCGAAATCCTTCATATGTGGCGCAATCACCTACTTGAGGTACCGCCGCTCAATGAGAAATGCCGTCGCGAGGCTTGTCGACACCTGCAATGCTGAAAGAAGCAAGGGATCCGACTTTCCAACCATCTGGAGAGATGTGCTGAAGGCGCATCCCTGCGTGCTCGGGCAACGCGTGCTCGGGCAACCGGTACAGGACAGCGGAGAGGACGGTCCGCTGCTGAGGATCCCCTTGATCACCGGCCAGGTCCTCGTGTTCCTGGGTTCGCATTTTTCTCTCTGGTGAGCTTCCCTGCCGGGTAGTCCTGACGGTTTGGCCGCATCCTGTCCGACTTGACGAGGATCAAGGTCGTTGCGTCCCCGACCTGTCTTGATGCCGCCAGCAATCAGCTGGAGACGCCAAATGGTCGGCATTACCTTGAGCCCCGAGCAGATCCGAACCGCTCCGCCGGCGGTCCGGCAATGGCTGGAACATGAGATCGCGCATTCGCTGGGACTGGGTCCGTCAGCGGAACCAGCTCCGCCCGACGCGCCGCATCTGGTTGCCTGTAGTCCACAGGAAGCAGCGGCGATCTATGCCTCGATCCGCAGCATGCTCCCCGTCGTCGCCGTTTTCTTCGAGCTTGGCCGCGAGGGGACCATGGTCGGCGACCAGGGCCTTGTCGCCTTCCGGCTTGCCGACATGCTTCGCGACACGCGCCTGCCCGATGCGCGGCACCTCGCCACTTGCCTGGACGTGATCGACCGGGCCTTCCGTCTGGCGCGCCGCGACGATCACGCCGTGCTGTCGATCCTCGACCCCTCAGGCTACTGCATCGTCGCCGAGGCGACCCGTCGAAGCGTGCTCGCCGTATGGTCGCAGGAAATGGCGGTGCAGCAATTCCCGGACAGCGCGACGCCTGAGGGCGCCGAGATTTCGCCGGCCGAACCTTTCTCGACCTCGGGCGCGCTTCCGCCTCAGTCGATCCACCTTGGCCAGGCCCTTGGCGAGCCGGTTGCGCATCCGGACGGCCGACAAAATTAGGAGGCGGCCGTCGACTGTGATGTTGATCGCCAACCGACCGAGCGTCGGGACCGTCAGCGGGTTGTCAGGCTGGGCTTGCTAGAGCGGGATGAAAATGTTTGGAGTCGTTGAGGATTCCCAAATCAGCGATTTTCTGATTCACCGTTCCTGCTGGGAAGGAGGCCAGCATGAATGGCATTGTCGACGGATCTACGTGAGCGCGTGG
>NZ_RZRX01000213.1:0-11325 GCF_003997405.1 Mesorhizobium sp. M2A.F.Ca.ET.042.01.1.1 | reverse complement strand
GGAATCGCCGGGCGGCGACCTGCCGCCGGAGCCCGCGATCCGGGCTGAAGCGACGATCCCCGGCAAGCACATCCAGCTGCGCATGACGATCCGGCGCAACACCGACCAGACCCTGCCGGCCAGCCACATCATCGAGATGATTTTTCTGACGCCGGAAGGGTTTGACGGCGGCGGCGTCGACAACATCCTGCGCATCGCCATGAAGAGCTCGGAGCAGGACGCCGGCAGCCCGCTGATCGGCATCCCGGCCAAGATCGCCGACGGCTTCTTCCTCGTCGCGCTCAATGACACCAAGGCCGACGAGGACGCCAACCTGACGCTGCTTCGGGGACAGTCCTGGATCGACGTGCCGGTCGTCTACAAGACTGGACGCCGCGCTCTGCTCACCATGGAAAAGGGCATTCCGGGCGAGAAAGTGTTCGACGAGGCGCTGAAGGCCTGGGCGGCGAAGACGTCGGGGTGAGGAGCAACTCCAGGAAAAGTGTGAGCCGTTTTCCGTCCGGAATTGCGTAAGGCAGGCGCCTTAAAAGCCTTGAAAGAGCATATCGAGTGCCGCCACGATATCGTCGTGGCGGCTCATGAGATTGGTTCGATTTTCGCCGAGTTCGGCTGCGGCCACCGTCGCAATGAGGTGGGTGGCCATCACCATCTTCCGGCCGTTGATCTCAAAGACCGGATGCAGCTTGCGCATTGGCGAAGGCGCCGAGGTCAGTGGCAGAAGTGGAACGACCACCCGCGTCTTGAAGTGGTCGAGCAGGTCGGATTGAACGTCGAGCAGATAGCCGCCTTCGATGCCGCTGGCGAAGACGTCATAGCGCGCCATCAGAATTGCCGATGTTCGGCGAGTGGGATGCCGTGCTTGTCGACATAGTCGTTCCAAGCGTCCATCGTCGCACGGTTCTCAAGCTTCCATAGCCGCGTTTTTTCCGCAGCAACCGCTTCCGATATGCCGGCCTCCGCAGCGCGCGATACATTCACGTTGAGCCCCTTGGCTTCCGCCATGAGCTGCGAATCGATCGACAGATTAGCTGGCTGGCGATTTGCGTTCGTTGCGATCTTGCGCATGACAGTCACCTCGACATGCGCATACTTTATGCGCATCGGTGCGTCAGCGCAATGAGGGGTGCTATCCCTCCATCTCCTCACGCAGCATCTCCAGCTCGAGCCACTCCTCCTCGAGCGCGGCGAGCGTGGTGCGCTCCTTGTCGAGCGCGGCGATGGTCTTCTGGAACGAGACGGGGTCGCGTTCGTAGAAGGCGGGGTCGGCGATGTTGTTCTCCAGCCTGGCGATCGAGGCTGTCACCGCTTCGATCTTCTTCGGCAGGGAATCCAGCGCGAACTTCTGCTTGAACGAGAGCTTTTTCGCCGGGCCTTTGGGTGCGGCTTGTTCGGCTTTCGGCGAAGCCTCGGCGGTCTCGGCCTTAGACCTGGCCTTGCGGTCTTCCAGCTTCGAGCCGCCGCGCTGCGCCAGCATGTCTGAATAGCCGCCGGCATATTCGATCCAGCGGCCGTTGCCCTCCGGCGCGATCACGCTGGTGACGGTGCGGTCGAGGAAATCGCGGTCGTGGCTGACCAGGATGACAGTTCCGGCAAAGCCCGCGACCAGCTCCTGCAGCAACTCCAGCGTCTCCATGTCGAGGTCGTTGGTCGGCTCGTCGAGCACCAGAAGATTCGCCGGGCGCGCCAGCACGCGGGCCAGAAGAAGGCGCGCGCGCTCGCCGCCGGAAAGCTCGCGCACCGGCGTGCGCGCCTGCTCCGGCTTGAACAGGAAATCCTTCATGTAGGAGACGACGTGGCGCTGCTCGCCATTGACCAGCAGGTTCTCGCCGCGCCCATCGGTAAGGTAATGCGCCAGGGTCTCGGCCGGGTCGACGGCCTCGCGCTTCTGGTCGAGTGTGGCGATCTCCAGGTTGACGCCGAGCCGCACGCTGCCGGCATCCGGCGCGAGCTCGCCGGTCAGCATCTTCAAAAGCGTCGTCTTGCCGGCTCCGTTGGGGCCGACCAGGCCGACGCGGTCGCCGCGCTGGATTCGGGTCGAGAAACCCTTGACCACGGTAAGGTCGCCAAAGCTCTTGTCGATGCCCTTGGCCTCGATCACCAGCTTGCCGGATTCGGCGGCGTCGCTCGCCACCATGGTGGCGGTGCCTTCGGCGCCGCGATGGCTGCGGAAACGCTGGCGCATCGTCTGCAATTCGCCGAGGCGGCGCATGTTGCGCTTGCGCCTGGCGGTCACGCCATAGCGCAGCCAATGCTCCTCGCGCACGATCTGGCGGCCGAGCTTGTGCTGCTCCCGCTCTTCCTCCTCGAGCACCTGGTCGCGCCATTCCTCGAAATGGGCAAAGCCCTTGTCCAGCCGCCGCGTCTGGCCGCGATCGAGCCAGACGGTAGCGCGGGTGACGCGCTCGAGAAAGCGGCGGTCGTGCGAGATCAGGATCACCGCCGAAGAGGTGCGGGCAAGCTCCTCTTCCAGCCATTCGATCACGGAAAGGTCGAGATGGTTGGTGGGCTCGTCGAGCAGAAGGATGTCGGGCTCCGGCGCCATGACGCGCGCAAGCGCGGCGCGCCGCGCCTCGCCGCCGGAGAGGTCGCCCGGCTTCTCCTCTCCGGTGAGGCCGAGATGCTCCATCAGATAGGTGGCGCGATGCGGATCGTCGGCCGGGCCGAGGCCGGCTTCGACATAGGCGCGCACGGTAGCGAAGCCGTCCATATCCGGCATCTGCGGCAGATAACGAACGGTCGCCGAGGGTTGGCGGAACACTTCGCCGTCCTGCGGCTCGATCATGCCGGCGGCGATCTTGAGCAGGGTCGACTTACCCGAGCCGTTGCGACCGACCAGCGCAATCTTCTCGCCGGCGGATGCGCTGAGCGCCGCGCCGTCGAGCAGCGGGGTGCCGCCGAAGGTCAGTCTAATGCCGTCGAGGTTGAGAAGTGGCGGCGCCATGTCTGGAATGTCAGCTTTCGGGAAGAGGATAGGGGTGGGCCAGAAGCAGCGCCCGGCCGCGCTCCAATGCGATGCCAAGCTGCCCTTTGACCTCGTTTGATATAGTGAGCGAGGAGCCGAACGTCACCTCGACGCGGTCGAGCGGCCATTTGGCGCCGGTAACCGTCAGGCCGAACAGGTCGGAGAAGCCGAGCACCGAAAACAGGGTGCTGTCCGCATAGTCGAAACTGGCTTTGCCAGGCAGGATGGGAACGCCTTCCTGCGCGCCGCTCGTCAGCAACACGGTCGTGCCCGCTTCTGCCAGCCGCACGGCGAGCGCCAGATGCAGGGAGGCATGGTCGGCGCGTTTGCCGCCGAAGGCGCCAGCAAGCACGAGGCTGGTGGCGCCGCGCTGGAGCGCTTCCGCTATGGCGAGCTCGCCATCGGTCATGTCCTTCTCGGCCGGGAAGATTTTTCGTGGGACGGAGGCCAGATCTTCGGGCAGGTTGGCCGGCACCGAGTCGAAATCGCCGACCCAGAGTTCCGGCATGAGACCAAGCGTGCGCGCATGGCCAATGCCGGCATCGGCGGCGATGACGCGCGAACCAGCGATCTGGCGTTCGAGCCGGGGCGTGCGGATAAGCTCGCCGCCCAGCAGGATGGTGAATGTGCCCATGGCCGTCGCCCTTACCAGCCCTCCAAGTGAAACGGAAGCCGGATGCGTCGCGCTTCGGTTCCTGCCCCGGAACATTAGCTGCTCGGCAAACTTCCGCTTGCGCGCCGCTTCGGCCGGGCCTATCTGTCGAGGCGCTCTAACGGGGTGCCGGACATTATCCGGCTGAGAGGCAAGCAAGCCAACCCGCTGAACCTGATCCGGTTTGTACCGGCGGAGGGATTAGACGTTTCGGACCATCCGGCGCCTCAATTCCTTGTCACTCGAACGAAGGAGGCGCCGATGCGCGCGATACTGTCCAAGCTTATTCTCGCAACCGGTCTTTTATCGCTTCTGGCTGGCGTTGTGCCCGCCGCCGCGAAGGACAAGCTCACCGTCTACACCTATGAAAGCTTCACCGCCGATTGGGGGCCTGGCCCGGCGGTGAAGAAGGAATTCGAAGCCGAGTGCGGCTGCGACCTCGAATTCGTCTCGGTGGCCGACGGCGTCGCCCTGCTCAACCGCGTCAAACTGGAAGGCGCCGGCACCAAGGCCGACATCGTGCTCGGCCTCGACACCAACCTGACCGCGGACGCCAAGGCGAGCGGCCTGTTCGCGCCGCATGGCGACGTCTCGGGCATCAACGTGCCGGGCGGCTGGAGCGACGACACTTTCGTGCCGTTCGACTACGGCTACTTCGCCGTCGTCTATGACACGCAGAAGCTAAAAGTCCCGCCGAAGAGCCTCAAGGACCTGGTGGAAGGCAGCGGCACCGACAAGATCGTCATCCAGGATCCGCGCACCTCGACGCCCGGCCTCGGGCTGCTCTTGTGGGTGAAGTCCGTCTATGGCGACAAGGCGCCGGAGGCCTGGGCCAAGCTCAAGCCGAAAGTGCTGACCGTGACGCCGGGCTGGAGCGAGGCTTATGGCCTGTTCACCAAGGGTGAGGCGCCGATGGTGCTCTCCTACACCACCTCGCCGGCCTACCATATGGTGGCCGAGAACACCGAACGTTACCAGGCGGCGTCCTTCGAGGAAGGCGAGTACCTGCAAATCGAGGTCGCCGGCATCACCACGACGGGTGCCAAGAACCCGCTGGCGCAAAAATTCATCGCCTTCATGACCGGACCGAAATTCCAGGACGTCATCCCGGAAACCAACTGGATGTTCCCGGCCGGCAAGACCGACAAGCCGCTCAACCCGGCCTTCGACAAACTGGTCAAGCCGACCAAGACCCTGCTGTTCAGCCCGGCGGAGGTCGCGGCCAACCGCAAGGCCTGGGTGGATGAGTGGCTGGCGGTGATGAGCAAGTAGGCTGCGATGCTTGCGCCAAGGCCCCCCTCTCTGTCCTGCCGGACATCTCCCCCTCAAGGGGGGAGATCGGCTGTCACGCCGGCTTTCGCCAATCTCCGACGTTGCAGGATCGAGCGGGGCGTCGACACTGCCAATCTCCCCCCTAGAGGGGGAGATGTCCGGCAGGACAGGGGGGGGCGCGAAGGCACGCGGCGTTGCCTAGCTGAAGCCTGCATGGTGCCGGGTGCACCCCGCGCGTGACTCCCGCGTCTCCGCCGGCGTCATCGCTCTGGCGGCCATCGCCGCGCTCATCGGCGGCGCCTTCGCTGGCCTCATCCTCGAAGGCGCGCACGACTTCTCCGGCGCTGCCGCCGCCTTCGACGGCTACCTCCTGCGCGTCGCCCGCTTCACGCTGTGGCAGGCGGCCCTCTCGACGCTGCTCTCGGTCGCGCCGGCGCTCCTGGTGGCGCGCGCGCTTTCAAGGCATCCGCACTTCCCAGGTCGCCGCCTGATTCTGCAGCTGTTCACCGTCCCGCTGGCGTTGCCCGCGATCGTCGCCGCGCTAGGCATATTGGCGCTCTACGGCCGCGCCGGGTACTTTGCCGGCGTCTTCGCCGGGCTCGGCGGCGGAGAGTGGCCCGGCATCTATGGCCTTTCCGGCATCCTGGTCGCGCATGTCTTCTTCACCCTGCCTCTGGCGACGCGCTTGTTCCTCGAGGCGCTGGGCACCATTCCCGCCGACCAGTGGCGGCTGGCGAGCCAGCTCGGCATGAGCGCCCGGCCGGCCTTCCGGCTGCTCGAATGGCCAGTGCTGCGCGCGGCCATGCCGGGCGTCGCCGGGCTGGTCTTCATGCTCTGCATCACGTCCTTCACCATCGTGCTGACGCTGGGCGGCGGTCCAGCGGCGACAACGCTCGAGGTCGCCATCTACCAGGCTCTGCGCTTCGATTTCGATCCGGCCCGCGCGGTGGTGCTGACGCTGCTGCAGATCGCGCTCACCTTCGTCGTGGTCGCAGCGCTCACGCGGCTTGGCGCCAACACGGTCGGCGACGCCAATCTGCCGGTGGCGCCGCGCCGCTATCTTTCGGCGGGCCGGATGGAGAGCGCTCTAAATGCCGGCCTCATCGCGCTCGCCCTGCTGTTCGTCGCCGGACCGATGGCGGCGACGGTGGTTTCGGGCCTTCAGGCCGATCTCGGCCGATTGGCGGGCGAGGAAGCGGTGCGCCGCGCGACGCTCACCAGCGCCGGCCTTGCCTTGATCGCGGCGCTGCTCAGCGTGTCGCTGTCGCTGTCATTGATCGCGGCACGGCGCGCATTGGCTTTGCGTCGCCGTGCCGGCAGCGCCATGTCGCTGCTCGAGCATGCCGCCGACACCGGCGCCGGCTTCGTGCTCGTCGTGCCGCCGATCGTGCTTGGTGCCGGCTGGTTCCTGGCGCTGCGCAACATCACCGATGTCTTTGCCGTCGCGCCGGTGATGGTCGTCGCCGTCAACGCGGTGATGGCGATGCCCTTCGCCATCCGTGCCATTCGCCCAGCCTATGACGCGGCGAGCGAACGCCATGAGCGGGTTTGCCTGGCGCTCGGCATATCCGGCTGGACCCGGCTCAGCCTGATCGACTGGCCGTCGCTCAGGCGGCCCTTGGCCACCGGCTTCGCCTTTGCCATGGCGCTGTCGCTCGGCGATCTCGGCGTGATCGCGCTGTTCGGCAGCGATTCCGTGCAGACCTTGCCCTATCTTCTGCTCGCGCGCATGGGCAGCTACCGGACCGCCGACGCGGCGGGGCTCGCCTTGCTGCTCGGCCTGGTTTGCCTGATGCTGGTCGTCGTCGCCGATTGGCTGGGTCGGGAAGCAAGGGCATGACATCGACGGACAACAGCATCGCGGCAGGGAAGGCGCTGACCGTCACACTCGAAGACGTGTCGTTCAGCTATGGCGAATCGTCCTTCCGCTTCAATGCCGAGTTCGCGGCGGGCAGGATCACCGCCATCATGGGGCCGAGCGGCTCCGGCAAATCGACGCTGCTCAATCTGATAGCCGGCTTCGAAATACCCGATAGCGGCAAGGTGCTGATCGGCGGCATCAAGATCGGCGCCACGCCGCCCTCGGCGCGACCGGTGTCGATGGTGTTCCAGGAAAACAATCTGTTCGCGCATCTTACGGTCGAGGCCAATGTCGGGCTCGGCCGCTCGCCGTCGCTGAAGCTCGGCGATGGCGATCGCGCCGCCGTCGCCGAGGCGCTGGCGCGGGTTGGCCTGGCCGGCAAGGAAAAGCGGCTGCCGCGCGAGCTCTCAGGCGGCGAGCGGCAGCGCGTCGCGCTGGCGCGGGTGCTGCTGCGTGACCGGCCCGTATTGCTGCTCGACGAACCTTTCGCGTCGCTCGGCCCGGCGCTGCGCGAGGACATGCTCGACCTTCTCGCCGGCATCCATGCCGAGCGCAAGATGACGGTGCTGTTCGTCACCCATCAGCCGGAAGATGCGCGCCGCATCGGCCAGGACGTGGCATTTCTCGATGAGGGCAGGATCGCGGCCACCGGGCCGGCTGACGATTTCTTCGATCGGTCTGGACCGGATGCGTTCCGGCGCTATATCGGCGATCGAGGCGGCAGCGTTGCCGGATCACAACACATTGCCCGGAAGCGGACATAATTTGCGGCCAAACCAGTAACGGGTGATCCGGCGTTTGCTTGCCTTGTCCGGGGGAGTGTGGCTAGGTCCAGTCATGCGGTCCGGCGGGCCGTGATTTGCCGAAAGATTGCGAAAGGAAGCCGATCTGTCGACCGGCGCTGAGAAAGTGTGGATGAGGCCGCTTGCACGATTTTTCGCGCTGGCAAGCGTTGCCGTGCTGGCGAGTTGTCAGATGTTCACGCCGCCGGACGTGCAGGAGAGCGGCTTCCAGCCCTCTGACAAGCCGATCACCGTCGACAATGTCGTCGCCAACGCCAAACTCGCCGAAATGGCGAAAGCGCAGCATCCGCGCATTCTCGCCACCTATGGCGGCGAATATTCCGATCCGAAGCTGGAACGCATGGTGGCCAAGGTCGTCGGCAATCTGACCGTGGTGTCGGCCAACCCGACCCAGACCTATCGCATCACCATCCTCAACTCGCCCAACGTCAACGCCTTCGCGCTGCCGGGCGGCTATCTCTATGTGACGCGCGGCCTTTTAGCGCTGGCCAATGATTCTTCCGAGCTTGCCGCCGTCATCGCCCATGAGATGGGCCACGTCACGGCGAATCACGGGCTGCAGCGGCAGCAGCTCGAGGCCGAGGAAGGGTTGGCGACCAAGGTCGTTTCCGATGTGCTCGGCGACAGCCCGACCGCCAAGGCGGCGCTGATCCGCGGCAAGCTGAGGCTCGCGCAGTTCTCGCGCAACCAGGAACTGCAGGCCGACGCCATCGGCATCAAGTCGATCGGCGAGGCGGGCTACGATCCTTACGCGGCTGGCCGCTTCCTGCAGTCGATGTCGGCCTATACCGATTTCCGCTCGGTTAGCGGCGCCACCGACGCCAGCCTCGACTTCCTGGCGACGCACCCCAACACGCCGCAACGCATCGAGCTGGCGCAGCGCCTTGCGCGCAATTTCGGCCCGCCCGGCGTCGGCACGCGCGACCGCGACGCATTTCTGGCCGGCATAGACGGCCTGCTTTACGGCGACACGCCGGAAGAGGGCTATGTGCGCGGCCAGACCTTCATGCACCCCAATCTCGGGGTCTCCTTCACCGTTCCGGACGGTTTCGTCATCGACAATTCGGCGGCCGCCGTCACCGCGACCGGGCCGGGCGACATCGCCATCCGCTTCGACGGCGTGGCGATCGACAAGTCGGTGTCGCTCACCGATTACATCCGCAGTGGCTGGGTGGCGGGGCTCGAAGACGCCAGCGTGCGCCAGGAGACGATCAACGGCAATGAGGCGGCGATGGCGCATGCGAACGCTCAGGGCTGGCAGTTCGACATCGCGGTGATCCGCGCCGGCGGGCAGGTCTACAGGCTGCTGACGGCGGCGACCTCGGCCAGCCCGTCGCTGGATCCAGTCGCGCGCTCGGTCAGCGGCTCTTTCCGCGTGCTCACCCCGGCCGAGAAGGCGGCGCTGAAGCCGCTGCACATCCGTGTCGTCACCGTTCAGGCCGGCCAGACCATGGGCTCGCTCGCCGCGCAGATGGTCGGCGTCGACCGCAAGCTCGACCTTTTCCGGGTGCTCAACGCCATGTCGCCGGGCGCCAGCGTATCGGCCGGCGACAAGGTCAAGATCGTCACCGACAAGTAGGCCAGAGCGGCCAGAAAACCGCTATCGCCCGGGGTCGCTTTCAGGTCGGTCCATTACCGCTTGCGCCTGGTTTATTGGTGGTCGGCGATGGTGGCACCGCCACCACCGCCGATGCCATCAACCATTGTTGCTGTCGCCGCTGCCGCGTCCGGGCGGCGAGTGATCGTTGTCGCCGCCATTGCCGCGCCAAGGCACTGGGTCAATTGGCACCAGAGGCGCCTTTGGCGTGGTAATCTCTGGCGGCGGGGCTTTTGGCGCGGGGGTGCGGATCACCTTTATCTTCGTGACCACCTTCGTCACCACCTTGGGCTTGCACACCGCGACCGACATCTCGCTTCGCTTGGGCGAGAGACCGAGAATGGCCATCGAATAAGCCTCTTGTCGGTTAATGCCGGCTTTCAGGAAAGCCAAGGCCCGGGCCTCGTCCGCCGGCACGCCATTGCGGCCGTCCTTGAAGATCACTGCAAGATCCTTCATGGCATCGACATGCCCCATGGCCGCCGCCTGGAGCAAAAGGTCCAGTCCCTTGCCGGCATCTCGCTGAACGCCGACACCATCGAACAAGGCGCGCCCCAGGGTAGTCATGGCATAGGGGTCTCCCTTGTCCGAAGCCTGCGCATAGAGGCTGTTGGCTTTGGTCAGATCCGGAGCCGCCCCCATTCCGGACGCGGCGATGTAGCCGAGTTGGTAAACGGCGCGAACGTGCCCCTTGTCCGCGGCCTCCTGGATCGCCTGCCTGGCTTCCTCGATCCTGCCCGACGCCAGCAGCGCCCGCCCAAGCTCATAACGGAAGCGCGCAATGTCGGGATAGGATTTCACCGCCGCCTCGCAGGCCTCGACAGCGCTGCCGCCGATCTCGTTCGGCAAGCGGCCCGAGACGACGCCCTGCAGGTCGAGCGGCTCGCCGGCGGCCTGGTCACAGGGGTCGACGTTCGGCGACAGTTTCACCGTGGCTTGTTTCGCGGCGTTGCCGACGCGGATCTCGAAGCCGACCTGGACTGGAGCGGCCGAGCCGATCTGCGGCTCGTAACGCAATTTGTCGATCTCGGCGGCCATCAGGCTCGATTGCGGCGAAAGCGCGCGATCGGGCAGGGACAGCGTCCCCGTCGCCGGGTAGCTCGCAAGCTTGAGGCTGACCCCGGCGCCCTTGGCAGGGAAATCCAGCGTCAGCGGAACCGGGCCGACGCCGACCGGGACACTGATGCCGCGATTGTCGATCGCTTCGGCGGCAGCGGCGACCTGGATCCCGCGCTCCGCCATCTCCTGATCCTGCTGTGCGTCGGGTGACGATGGCGCTGGCTGCTCCGGGCCGCGCATCAGCACCACATCGTCGAGCAGCGACGAATTCTCCCAGGGAACCTGCTTGCCGTTGGTCGCCTTGACCACGTCGCGGCGCACGGCGGCCAGGACCGAGCGTATCTCCTGGTTCGGCGCCAGCGCGCGGCGCGAGAAGGCCGATGAAAACGGGCTGAGGTCGCCGGAGCCGTCATAAGCTACGGCGCCGGGTTCGGTGGCGAAAGCAATCAGCGTGTTCTGCGAACCTGTCACCTGCGCAAGTCCGCTGTCGCCAGCGACGATCAACCGGTCGCGCAGCCAATAATCCTTGCGCGGGAAAGGATCGTTGCGGCAGGCATCGAGGATGATCATCTGAACCTTCGATCTCGAGCGCAGTTGCCGCAATATGTCATCGACCTTGATGGCCTGGACCTCCATGTCGGCCGCATCCTTGAGCGATGCATCGACCGGGATCAGGAAATTCTCTCCGCCGACCTGAAAGCCGTGGCCGGAATAATAGACGACGGCAAGATCGGCGCCGTCGGCGGCAGCGAGATAGTTGCGGAACTTCTCTTCGAACTGGAGCCTGGTGAGGTCCTTGGCCGCGAACACCTCGAAGCCGGCTTGCCGGAAGGTGCTCGAAACGTCCTCGGCGTCCTTGTCAGGGTTCTTGAGGGCTGGGATTGTCTGGTACGCGGAATTGCCGACGACAAAGGCGACCCTTCGGTCGGCACGGGCGTCCAGCGTCGTGAAAGCGACGAGAACCAAGGTCGCAAGGAGCATGCAGCATCGCAACATGGCAAATCCCCCATCCGTTGTGATCTGGAGGCTTCAAGAGGCCAATTGCGATGCAATGGTCTGTTAAAGACCTCACAATCCAAGGAGTATTATCGAAGGAGAATTACGCCGTTGGCGATATAT
>NZ_RZRX01000212.1:0-11365 GCF_003997405.1 Mesorhizobium sp. M2A.F.Ca.ET.042.01.1.1 | reverse complement strand
GACCGACAGCACGTCGTTCAGCCGGTGCGAGATCAGGATGACGGCGATGCCTTCCGAGCGCAGCCGCCGGATGAGGTCGAGCACGCTCTGCACCTCGCGCACGGCAAGCGCCGCGGTCGGCTCGTCCATGATGACGAGCTTCGGGTTGAAGGTGAGCGCCCGCGCGATCGCCACCGTCTGCTGCTGGCCGCCGGAGAACGAACCGACGGAGCGATTGATCGACGGCAGATGCGCGCCGAGCCGCTCGATCATCTTCGACGCCTGGCGATCCATCTCGCCTTTGTCGACAAAGCCGGGGAACAGGCCGAACAGTCTCTTCGTCGGCTCGCGTCCGAGAAAGATGTTCGACGCCACGTCCTGCTGCTTGGCCAAAGAGAGATCCTGGTAGATCATCTCGATGCCGAGTTGGCGGCGCTGTCCAGGGTCGAGGGCAAGAATGTCCTTGCCGTCGAATTCGATCGAGCCCGCGTCGGCGCGGTAGATGCCGGTGATAGTCTTCATCAGCGTCGATTTGCCGGCGCCATTGTCCCCGACCAGCCCGACCACCTCGCCGGCCGCGACGGACAGATCGACGCCATGCAGCACGTCGACCGCGCCAAAACTCTTGCGGATGCCGCGAAGCGAAAGCAGGGTCATACGCGCGACTCCTTCCGCACCTGGTACTGGTCGATGAACACGGCGAGGATCAGCACGGCACCGATCGCCATCTGCTGGTAGTAGGATTGCACCGCAAGCAGCGTCAGCCCGTTCTGCAGCACGCCCATGATCAGCGCGCCGATCATCGTGCCGAGGATCGAGGCGCGGCCGCCAAAAAGGTTGGTGCCGCCGATGATCGCCGCCGTGATCGCGGTGAGCTCGTAGTTGATGCCGGCGGTCGGGTCGCCTGCATTGACGCGCGCGGTGAAGAGCAGGCCCGCGAGCCCGGCAAGCGCGCCGGAGAGCGTGTAGATGATGCGGCGGTGATGCTCTACGCGGATGCCCGCGGCACGCGCCGCCCCTTCACTGTCGCCCAGCGCCAGCGTGTGGCGGCCGAAGCGCGTATAGGCAAGCACCGCATGCGCCACGATCGCCGTCAGCACGAAGATGATCACCGGCATCGGAATGCCGAAGGGCCGCCCCTGGCCGATATAGACGATCTCGGGCGGCAGGCCGTAGATCGCCCTGCCCTGCGAGATGACCAGCGCCAGCCCGCGTGCCAGGCCCAGCATGCCGAGCGTGACGATGAAGGCCGGCACGAAGGCGCGGGTGACCAGCTGCCCGTTGATGTGACCGGCGATGGCGCCGGCCAGGATGCAGGCGATTACCGCGAGCACCGACGGCCAGCCGAGATTGACGGCCACGAAGGCGCCGGCGACCCCGGCAAGTCCCATCACCGAGCCGAGCGACAGGTCGAGCCCGCCGGAGCCGATGACGAATGTGGCGGCGATCGCCAGCACGCCGATCGTCGAGGTCGCGAGCAGGATGTTGAGGAAATTGCTGAGCGACAGGAAATAGGGCGACAACAGCGCCATCGCCGTGCTCAGCGCCAGAAGCACCACCAGCGACTCCAGCCTGATGTGGAGCCTTTCAACGGATGCGCGCTGCACCCGAGCCCAGAAGCCGGGCTGTTCAGAAGCCATGTCTTTGCACCTTCGAGAGAGGGCGGTAAGGCAGTAGGGCTTAGGCAGTAGGGAAAAGATAATAGCGGTGCGAGCTGCTGCTTCCCTACTGCCTACTGCCTATTTCCTCACTTCACATATTGCAGCATCGGCTCCTTGCCGGCGTCGATCACGTCCTTGGTCAGCACCAGCGTAGGCACCGCGATGCTGTCCTCGACCTTGTCGCCCGCCAAGGCCTTCTTGACGTTCTCCACCGCCTGCTTGCCGACCAGATAGGGAAGCTGCGCCACCGAGGCGTTGAGGCGGCCTTCCTTGATCGACTTCACAGCATCGACATTGCCGTCGACGCCGATGATCGTCACTTGCGGGCCTTTGCCGGCCGCATAGACCGACTCCACCGCGCCGAGCGCCATACCGTCATTGGCGCAGAAGATGGCGACGAGGTCGGGATGCGCGGTCAGCGTGTCGGTGGCGATCGAGGCGGCCTTGCCGCGGTCCCAGTCGCCAGGCAACGAGGCAACGATCTCGAGGCCGGGCGCCAGTTCCTTCAGCTTGTCGGCGAAGCCCTTGGCGCGCTTCTCGCCGGTGATGTTGCCGGAGAGGCCCTCGATGACCAGCACCGGACCCTTGGCGTCCTTGCCGAGCTTTTTGGCCAGATACTCCGCGCCCTGCGCACCGGCGGCGATGTTGTCGGAGCCAATATGGAAAGTCACCTTCACGCCTTCCTTGTCGAGCACCGCCTGGTCGAGATTGTTGTCGAGGTCGACGATCTTGATGCCGGCATCCTGCGCCGACTTAAGGCAAGGCAGGAGGTTGGTCGAGTTGATGGCGGCGGTGATCATCGCCACCGGCTTGCGCTCGAGCATGGTGTTGCAGAGGTTCAGCTGCGGCTCGGCCGCCTGGTCGCTCTCGGCCGCCTGCTGGAAATATTTCACGCCTGCTTCCTTGGCGCCGTCCTCGACGCCCTGCGCCATCGCGCCCCAGAACGGATTGGCCAGCGTCTTCATCAGCACGCCATATTCGCCGTCTTCGGCCTTGGCGACGCCGATGGCCGAAAAAGCCAGGGCTACGCCCAATGCAAGGGTAAATCGATTTATCTTCAGGGTAAGCGATGTCATTCCAGTCCTCCTTCTGATCTAACGCGCCGGATGCCTTGGCCAGGCCGGCACCGTCCTTCCGTTGTCGACAATGGGGGCTATTGTCGGTCTCCTCCCCCGGAATGCGGGCCGTTGCCTGGCGAGCCAACGGATTCCCGCTCCAACACCTGGCAGGGTTCGAGCCGCGCCGTGGGTGGCCCCACCGCGCCTTCGACCCTGCGAAACAAAAGGTTCATCGCCTCGCTGGCGATCTGGCGGACCGGCTGCACCACGGCGGCGATCGCCGGCCATGTCACCTGCATCCATTCGGCGTCGTCGAAGCCGACCAGTGAGATATCGTTCGGGCAATGCCAGCCGCGCCGGCGGAATTCGGACAGCGCGACAAGCGTGCCCTTGAGCAGCAGCGAATAGACGGCGGTCGGCCGTTCGCCCCGACCGAAATAATCGCGCAGCGACGATCGCAGCGGCTCGACGCTGACCTCCGAGGTGATCACGTCGATGCGGATGGATGGGTCGAGCGCCAGCGCCTGGGTGCGAAAACCTTCCAGGCGAGCGCGCACGGTTGCCGCGCCTTCGGCGAGACCGATGATCAGGATGTGCTTGTGGCCCTTGCCGACCAGCATCCGCGCAACCTCGGCGCTGGCGGCGGCGCTGTCGGCGGAAACGGTATCGAAAGCGTCGTCGGACAAGACGCGGTCGATCAGCACGCCGGTCATGCCGTTGGCTTTCATGAAGGCGGCCGCCGGCCCGTGCTCGTTGCGCACCGGCGCCAGCACCACGCCGGCAACGCGCCAGTCATGCATGCGGGCCAGGATCTCCTTCTCGCGCGCTTCCGATTCACGGCTCGATGCGGCGACCAGCGTGTAGCCGCGCTGCTCGGCAAGGCCTTCAAGTTCGGTGACCATCTGGCCGAAGAACTCGCTTTCAAACTCGGGCATGATGGCGCCGATGATGCGGCGCTTGGCCCTGCGCATGTCGGAAGCTAGTGGATCGACGCGATAGGCCAGACGCTCGACGGCATCGAGGACGCGCTGCGCGTTTTCAGGCTTCACCGTTGTGACACCGGCTAGCACCTTGGAAACGGTCGCCGCGGACACGCCGGCATGGCTTGCCACGTCGTGGATCGACGGACGCCTTTGCTGGGTTTCCCGTTGCGCCATTGACCTCCTCCCGAGGGCAGGCAGCCGACTTTCGGCCTCGCTATTCTAATCGATAAATCGATTTTTCGTTCTTGTAAATCGTTTCATCGTGGGTAAGACTCGAAGATGTGATTGACGCGATCCAATCGTGTCCCGGGAGGAAAATCATGTCCGACAAGACCTTGCCGCTGGTGATCAGCGCGCCCGAACCGCGCACGCTGGACCTTATCTTCACGCCGCCGCAACTGGCGCGCCTGCGCAGCCATTATCGCATTGTCGAGACCACGCCGGAAGGTGTTTCTGCCCTACCCGCCGAGACGCTGGCCGAGGCGCGTTACATCATCGGCCAGCCGCCGATTTCAGCAGAGACGCTGGAAAAATTGAAGGCGCTGCGCTGCATCTTCAACGTCGAGACCAACCTCCTCAACAACATGCCCTATGAGACGCTGTTCGCGCGCGGCATCCATGTCGTCACCACGGGCATGGTCTTTGCCGAACCGGTGGCCGAGCTCGGCCTCGCCATGGCGCTCAATCTCGCGCGCAACATCGTCGACGCCGATCTCGCCTTCCGCCAGGGCAAGGAATTGTGGGGCGGCGACGGCAACCAGACCGCGCGGCTTCTCTCCGGCGCCGATGTCGGCATCATCGGCTTCGGCGATCTCGGCCGTGCGCTCAACCGCCTGCTGACCGGCTTCCGCACCCGCACGAAGGTCTATGATCCGTGGCTGCCGCCGTCGATCCTGGTCGACAATGGCGTCGAGCCGGCCTCGCTGGAGGAGGTGCTGTCGCAAAGCAATTTCGTCTTCGTCGTCGCTTCGGTCACCAGCGAGAACCAGGGTTTTCTCGGCGCCGACTCTTTTGCCAAAATGCGCAAGGGCGCTGCCTTCATCCTGCTCAGCCGCGCCGGCGTCGTCGATTTCCAGGCCTTGATGCAAGCGGTGAAGAGCGGCCACATCGTCGCCGCAAGCGACGTCTTCCCGGAAGAGCCGCTGCCCAAGGACCATCCCGTCCGCACCCTCCCCGGCTTCCTGCGTTCCGCGCATCGCGCCGGCGCCCTCGACATCGCCTTCAAGCGCATGGGCGACATGGTGCTGGAGGACATGGACCTCGTCGATCGCGGCCTGCCGCCGCTGCGCTCCAAACGTGCGGAGCGTGAGACGGTGTCGAGGATGCGTTCGAAGCCGGTCGACAGGAACTGACGTGGCTCGACGCACTGACCAGCCAGCACGCGCGTGTTCGGAACCGGCTTGATCGCTCGCTTCCGCCGGCCCGAACTGTGAGCAATCTCGATTCGCCGCGGTTGCCGGGTCGGTGCGGCAGCTGGCGCCCCAGTAAATCACCCCTCTTTCGATTGCGGTCTCCGACAATCCGACGTGATCGTTGACAAGGCATCATTTCACCAATAAGTTCGGTGACAGAACGAATTAATCGAGGCGTATGTGAGCGACCTGCCGCGTATTTCCCGCCAGTTCTCCCAGCGCTCCGTCATGGAAGCGATTGTCCAGGGCGGGCCGATCTCGCGGGCCTCGATCTCGAAGCTCACCGGCCTGTCGAAGCAGACGATCTCCGAGATCGTGCGCGGGCTCGAGCAGGAAGGCTGGGTGCAGGAGACCGGCCGCACCAGCGGCCATGTCGGCCGCACCGCCGTCACCTACGAGCTCGTCCACGACGCCGCCTACATCATCGCCGTCGACCTGGGCGGCACCAAGGTGCGGGTGGCGCTGACCGACCTCGCCTGCCAGATCTTCGCCGAGGCGGCGACGCCGACCGATCCGCGCGGCGGTCAGTTCGTCATCGACCAGATCGCGGCGCTTGCCTTCCAGGCCGCCGCCCGCGAGCGCATTCCGCGCAAGAAGATCCGCCTTGCCGTCATCGGCGCTCCGGGCGCGCCCGACCCCGCGACCGGCCGCATCCTGCTTGCGCCCAACATTGCCGGCTTCGACGCCATGAATGTCCTCGACGCCTTCGAAAAGGTGCTCGGCGTCGCGGTGATGATCGAAAACGACGTCAATCTCGCCGTGCTCGGCGAGAATTGGCTTGGCCAGGGCCAGGGCATCGACAATCTCGCTTATATCGCGCTTGGCACCGGCGTCGGCAGCGGCCTGATGCTGGGCGGGCATCTGGTGCGCGGCGCCACCCATGCCGCGGGCGAGATCGGCTTCATGCCGATCGGCGCCGATCCGTTCGCGGCTGAATCGCTGCGCACCGGCGCTTTCGAGCGAGCGGTGGCGACGCACGCGATGACCGAACGCTACAGGTCCCTGACCGGAGCCCAGGTCACGGTTCCGGCGATCTTCGAGAATGCGGCTGCAGGCAACAAGGCAGCGCTTGCCGTGCTCGACGAGACGGCGCGGTATCTGGCGCAAGGCATTGCGGCGATCGCCGCCGTCGCCAATCCCGAGAAGGTCATATTGGGAGGTTCGATCGGCCTCAGGCCGGAGATCCTCTCGCGCGTCAAGGACTTGATGCCGCTGTGCTTCCCCTACCCCGTCACCGTCGAGGCCGGCGAGTTGGGCGCGCGCGCCGCGCTGATCGGCGCGGCCGCCATCGGTCTCGGCCAGCTGCACAACACGCTGTTCGGCGTCGACGCGCCGGACGGCCGCATTTCCCTTCCCACCGCCCAGGCGGCTGCCTTGAAGGAGGTCGTGCTGTGACCGCAGATATCGTGACCAGGCTGCGAGCCGCTCTCGATCCCGACCAGGCCCTGGCGCTGTTCAGGGGCGCGATCGGCTGCGAAAGCATCACCGGTAACGAGGCGAATTTCGTCGGCTTCCTTGAGGCGAAAATGCGCGAGCTGGGACTGAACGGCTTGAGCCGGGCGGATTTCCTGCCCGGCAGGCCGAACGTCTGGGGCGAACGCAAGGGTGCCGGCGATGGCAGGCGCCTGCTCTTCATCGGCCACACCGACACCGTTCATGTCGACGGCTGGCGCGAGCATTGGTCCGGCACCGAGCGCGAGGACCCGTTCGGCGCGCCCGTCATCGATGGGGCTGTGTGGGGCCGCGGCTCCGGCGACCTCAAGGCGGGCATCACCGCTTCGCTGGCGGCGCTCTCGCTGCTCGACAAGGCCGGCATCCGCCTCAAGGGCGATGTGGCCTTCGCTTTCGTCGGCGACGAGGAGAGCGGCCAGCCCGGCACTGGCGTCTCCGCCGGCATCAAGCATTTCGTCGGCCGCATCGAGGCGGGTGAAGTTACTGCGCCCGACTTTACCGTCTATGTCGAGCCGACGCAGCTTGCCGTCTACGCCGCGCAGATCGGCTTCTTCATCACCGACATCACGATCACCGGCAAATCGGCCTATTTTGGCGTGCCCGAGCTCGGCAAGGATGCGTTGCGCGCCGCCCATGCCGCCATGACGGCGCTGTGGGAGCACTCGGATCAGGTGGCCGCCCGGGCGCAGCACAAGCTCACCGGGCGCGGCTTCCTGCTGATCACCGGCCTCACCGGCGGCGGCTATATCGCCGTGCCCGAGCGATGCACGCTGTCGCTGATCCGCAAGCTCCTGCCGGGCGAATCCCTCGACACGGCCGCCGCCGAGATCGAGGCCGCGGTGCGCGGCGCCATCACTGATCCCGAGATCGCCGTGGAGTTCGCCTATCCGGCCGGACGCGATCACAGGCTGGGCGGCACCGCCGCCGAGATCGACGAGACGCGCGCCGAGGTCGCCATGCTGTCGCAATCGATGGCAGGCGCCATGGGCGGCCGCGGCGTGATCGAGGGTGCGCCCTTCTGGTCGGAATCGTCGTTCTTCGTCAACCGGTTGGGCACTCCCGCCGTCTATTGCGCGCCGGGCGACATCCGCAACTGCCACACTTTCGAGGAGCACGTCGATGTCGAGGAATACCTCGCCGGCATAGTCGGCTTCGCAGCCTTCATGGCCCGCTATTGCGGCGTGGCCGATTGAACGACCAACGAAGCAGAAAATGGGAGACTGAAAACATGCTGATGAAGAAATGGATTGCCGCCGCATTGGCCGGCGGATTGATGCTCGCCGGCGCCGCCGCTCACGCGCAGACGGTCGGTCCGCAGGGCGAGACCGCCACGCCGAGCTCCAGCCTGACGCTGAGCGATGCCGACATCGCGGCGCTGAAGGACAAGGGCTACAAGGCTGCCCTTCTGTGGCACACCTCTTCCGACTTCACAAATGCTGTGACAGCCGGCGCCACCGACGAGTTCGCCCGCGCCGGCATCTCGATCGCGGTCAAGACCGACGCGCAGTTCGACGCCGCCCGCCAGCGCAGCGACATCGAGACCGCTTTAGCCGCCAAGCCGAATGTCATCCTGGCATTGCCGCTCGACCCGGTCACCTCCGCCGAAGCCTTCCGCCAGGCGGTCAAGGACGGCGTCAAGCTGGTGTTCCTGTCGAACCTGCCCAAGGACTACAAGCAAGGCACCGACTACGCCTCGATCGTCACCGACGACCTCTACCAGATGGGCAAGCAGGCGGCCGACGCCATGGCCAAGGCCATCGGCGGCAAGGGCAAGGTCGGCTATATCTTCCACGATGCCAACTATTACGTCACCAACCAGCGCGACCAGTCCTTCAAGAAGACCATCGAGAAGGACTATCCCGACATCAAGATCGTCGCCGAACAGGGCATCTCCGACCCGGCCCGGGCCGAGGAACTGGCGAATGCCATGCTGCTGCAGCATCCCGATCTCGACGGCATCTACGTGACCTGGGCCGAGCCGGCCGACGGCGTGCTTTCGGCGCTGCGCGGCGCCGGCAACACCCACACCAAGATCGTCACGCTCGATCTTGCCGAGCCGGTCGCGCTCGACATGGTCAAAGGCGGCAATGTTGCCGCGCTCGTCGCCGACAAGGCCTACGAGCTCGGCCGCGCCATGGCCGCCTCCGGCATGAAGTCGCTGCTTGCCCAGCAGACGCCCGCCTTCGTCGTCGCGCCGGCGCTCACCGTGACCAAGGAGAACGTCTCCCAGGGCTGGAAGGACTCGCTCAACCGCGACGCGCCGCAGTCGGTGCTCGACGCGGCGAAGTGAGCCGACGCTCCGGTTCGGCCTGCCGGGCCGGAGCTGTCTTCCTGAACAAGAAGGGGAACGGATATGCGCAAAGCATTTGGTATCATGACTGTATTGGCGAGCCTGTTCGCCGCTCACGCCTTCGCCGCCGAAGGCGTCACCACCGGGCCGAACGGCGAGAAGCCGGTTCCGGCGGCCTCGCTGACGCTGACGGCGGCGCAGGAGCAGCAGATCAAGGACGGCAAGTTCACCGCGGCCCTCGTCTGGCACGAGATGAGCGAGTACACCAACGCGGTCAACGCCGGGGCGCGCGACGAGTTCAAGCATCTCGGCATCGAGGTGGTGGCGCAGACCGATGCCGGCTTCGACGCCGCCCGCCAGAAGGCCGATGTCGAGACGGTGATGGCCAAGAAGCCGTCGATCATCCTGTCGCTGCCCGTCGATCCGGCGACCGCGGCCTCCGTCTACGATCCGGCCCGCCAGGCCGGCGTCAAGCTCGGCTTCGTCGACAATTGCCCGGCCGGCTACAAGCAGGGCGCGGATTACGTCACCATCGTCTCCGACGATCTCTTCCAGATGGGCAACAAGGCCGGCATCGCCATGGCTGAGGCGCTCGGCAAGAAGGGCAAGGTCGGCTACATCTTCCACGACGCCGATTTCTACGTCACCAACCAGCGCGACGGCGCCTTCAAGAAGACCATCGAGCAGGACTATCCCGACATGAAGATCGCCGCCGAGGCCGGTATGGCCGACCCGGCGCGCTCAGAGGACATCGCGCAGGCGATGATCACCCAGCATCCCGACCTCGACGGCATCTATGTCACCTGGGCCGAACCGGCGCTGAGCGTCCTCTCCGCCCTTCGCGCCGCCGGCAACACGCATACCAAGATCGTCACGCTCGACCTCAACGAACCGGCCGCGCTCGACATGGTCAAAGGCGGCAACATCGCAGCCCTTGTCGCCGACGAGGCCTATTCGATCGGCGTGACGCTGGCGCGAGCCTCCGCAGGCTCGCTGGTCGGCCTGAAGGCCGAGCCTTTCTACGCGGTCGATTCCATCGCCGTCACCAAGGACACGGTGAAGGACGGCTGGAAGAAATCGCTCAACAAGGACGTGCCCGCGACCATCGCGGACGCCATGAAGTAGACGGCATGGCAGGCTGCGAAGCACGCACCATCGGAGATCGAAAATGACCAGCGCCAACACCGGCACCGAGATGGGCAGCTTCGCCAGCCGCTTCAATCTGCAGCAATATGTCGTCTATCTCGGCTTCCTGGCGATCTTCCTGTTCTTCGCCTTCATGCTGAGGGACAGCGGTTTCCTCACCGTCCGCAACCTCTCCAACATCGTGCTGCAGACGGCGCCGGTGACGATCATGGCGATCGGCCTCGTCTTCGTCATGTCGGCCGGCGAGATCGACCTTTCGATCGGCTCGATCGTGGCGGTATCGGCGCTCGCCGCCGCCGTCACCATCGCCTCCTATGGGATGGCGGCAGGCATCGTCGCCGGCCTGGGCGCCGGTATCCTGATCGGCCTCATCAACGGCGCGCTGGTCGCCTATGTCAGGCTGCCGTCCTTTCTGGTGACGCTGGCGACGATGGGCCTGTTCGCCGGCGTCTCGCGCTCTATGACCGATCTGCGTTCGATCTCGGTCACCAACGAGGCCTTCACCGGTTTCTTCGGTTCCGGCTCGCTGCTCGGCGTGCCCTCGCTGATCTGGTGGACGGTGATCGCCATCGCCGTCGGCCACCTCGTCTACCGCGAGACGCGTTTCGGCGCGCATGTGCTGGCGACCGGCGACAACGCCCGCGCTGCAAGCGTTTCGGGCATCAGCGTGCCAAAGATCAGGCTCGCCGTGCTCACCATCAGCGGCGGGCTCGCGGGCCTCGCCGGATTGCTTTACGCCGGCCGCCTGCAGGCGGCGAAATACACACTTGGCGAGACCGATCTGATGACGGTGATCGCCGCCGTCATCGTCGGCGGCACGCTGCTCAATGGCGGCAAGGGCTCGATCGTCGGCGCCCTCGTCGGCTCGCTGATGATGGGCATGCTGAACAACGGCCTTATCCTGATGGGCCTCTCGGTCTCCGACCAGATGATCGTGCGCGGCCTGATCATCCTCACCGCCGTCGCCGTGTCGCTGCGCGACAAATCCCGCTGAAGGAACCTTTTCCATGTTTCTTGACGTTCTGCGCCGCCGCAACTCCGCCTTCATCGAAGCGGCGATCGGCCTTCACCAGCAGGGCAAGCTGCCGGCCAACGCCTATGTGCTCGATCTCGACACGGTCGAGCGCAATGCAAAGGTCCTCAAGCAGGAAGCCGATCGGCTCGGTCTGAAGATCTTCGCCATGACCAAGCAGGTCGGCCGCTCGAGCTCCTTCTGCAAGGCGGTGATGCGCGGCGGCATCGAACGCGCTGTCGCGGTCGACATGGCCTGCGCGCGCGCCACGCATAAGGCCGGCATGAAGCTCGGCCATCTCGGCCATCTGCAGCAGATCGCGAAATTCGAGGCGGACGCGGCGGCAAGGACCTTCAAGCCGGACTATTGGAC
>NZ_RZRX01000211.1:0-11447 GCF_003997405.1 Mesorhizobium sp. M2A.F.Ca.ET.042.01.1.1 | reverse complement strand
GGTCTTTTCCGTGCCGGCGGCCGGCAACGCATCGATGCGGTAGACGTAATCCACCACCGCGCTGCCGACATGGACGAGCCGACCGCTCACGCCGCGTCCTCCTTGCCTGGACCAGATTTGGAGCCGCGGGCCGCGACCAGATCCGCAGCCAGCGCGCGGACCTGCGCGATGTCGATGCCATGCAGTTCGGCGATGCGGTCCCGCGGCAGCTTCGACAGACCGGCGCAGGCGCCCGCCATGCCGGCGGCAATCGCCCCGATCGTGTCGGTGTCGCCGCCGAGATTGGCGGCAATGACGGCAGCCCGCCAGGCATCGCCTTGCGCGACCTCCAGCACCGCGAAGGCGGCTGGCACCGATTCCTGGCTGGCGACGCCGGTGCCGATCAAGTCGACGATGAGCGCAATGGCTTCCTTCTCCGCCTTGCCGCGAACAAGCTCCTGCGCCCAGACAATGCGCGCGGCGATATCGCCGCCGGTAACCCAATGGCCAAGCGTGGCGCCAAGTCTTGCCGCCGCGACCGCATGGCCGGAAGCGGCGCGCCAGTCACCGCCCGAGACGCCGAGACTGACAGCGGCGGCAACGGCGCTTGCGGAAGCTATTGCGATGGAGGTGTTATGCGTGGCCCGGCAGGTTTCCGCCACCTTGGCGACCAGTGCCGCAAGCGGCTCCGGCGGCATCATGATGCCGACCGGCGCGATGCGCATCGCAGCGCCATTGGTGTCGCCGCCGCGCCCGGCCTCTTCGGCCGGCACGCCGCTGTTGATGGCGTCGATGGCGCGCTTGGTCGATGGTCCGAGCAGGTCGTAGCTGCCGCGCGCCTTGACGTCGCGCTCCCAGCCGAGCAGCGCGTTCACCCAGCGCGCATGGTCGAAGCGATCGCCTGACTCGACCAGGATGCGGCCAAGCAGCAACGCCTGCTCGGTGTCGTCGGTGATCGCGCCGGCCGATAGCCCTTTCGACACCGGGTGATCGGCGGCAGGCGCGACGAAATCCTCGACATGGCCGTAAAGCTCGGCGATGCGGACCGGCGACAGAAGCTGCGTCGGCATGCCCAGCGCATCGCCAAGCGCCCCGCCGACCAGCGCGCCCATTGCCCGATCTATCGCCTCCCCCGCCATGCTCAGAACTCCAGGTGAAGCGCGAAATGCGCCGGGTTGAGCAGGCTGGTGACGAATTCGATGGCGCGTCCGTCGGCGGCGCGCGTCAGACGGCGTGTACGCAGGAACGGCGTGCCCGGCGCGCAGGCGAGGATCGCGGCGTCGGCAGCGCTCAGCATCTCGATATCGACCCATTCCTCGCCATGGTCGGGCACGAGCCCCGCCCCGCGCAGCGTTTGGTGCAGCGTGCCTTCGCGCAGGCCGCGCAAGGGAATGTCTTCCAGTTCGGGCGACAGCGGCAGCCGGCTGCGCTCGATCGAGATGGCGTGACCGTCATCGGCGTTGGTGCGGGCGCGGTCGACAGCGATGAAGGACGAGCTCTGGACCCCGAGCCTTGCCGCCAGTTCCGCGTCCTCGATGATCTCGAGCCGCAAGGTGCGGGTCTCGGCATTGGCGCCGGCATTGGCCAGCGCGCGCGACCAGCCGATCGCGTCGTCGACCGGCATGCCGTCGAAGGTGACGAAGGAGCCGATGCCGACCTTGGTAGTGATGAGTCCCCGGCTCGACAGTTCTTCCAGTCCCTTGCGGACCGTGTTGCGGCTGACGGAGAAGCGCTGGACGAGCTCGTTCTCGCTCTGCAGGCGGTCGCCGAAGCCGAGCACACCGGAGCGTATCTCATGCTCCAGAACCGTCGCGATCTGCTCGGGCTTGCCCGTGCCGGGTGAGAGTTGCATCGCGCGACGGGCCATATCGATACCTGTTCAATGAACCTGTATAATCCTGTTCATTAGCGTATCGAAACGAACCCGTCAATCTGAGTCACAGGAGAACGCACCAGCAGGGCTTGCCAGCTTGAATGATTGCCGTCGATGCCTTGAGAGCAGTTCTAGTCTCTAGGAACTACACAGATTTGTATCCAGGAAGCTCGGAAAGTTTGCGGTAGTTGTAGCCATCGAACGATAGCACGCCACCTAGGAACCTTTGATACCATGGTATGTAGAGATGTTCGCCCGCGCCATAGCTGTCGAGGGCGTCAAGGGCATCGTTGTAAGCCTTAGCGTCCATGGCCCTCAGAACTGGCGGCTCGTCGCCGGCAATTCTAGTCATCCGACTTGCCCACGACGCGCATTTGGCCACATCAGGATCGATGCTTTCCTCAATGTCCGCGAGCAAATTGTAATAATCTCGCTGAAGAGCTTGATGGTCTCTGGCCGACCGACCGAAATCGAAAACCAGCTGCGCAGCAGCGACAAATGAAACTGCCGCACCTACCCACAATTGATCGATACCAAACCGGTGTACAACATCACTCATTGCGGCGGCGCCTAGCAAAATTACTACAAAATTGAAGAACCGATTCCAACGTTCAAAAGCTCTTCGCCTACCAGTATGGTAGAGAGCATTGCGGAGCGCATTGAACCGGAGGTTTTCGGGATTGCTAGACACTACTTTCCCCTCTTATCACCTTTGCCCTCTTGGTTGGATTTAGGTTGCCTCGGCCCCGCATGCAAGCGCTCCCGCCTATTCCTTTCCTAGGTATAGGCGTTTGATTCTCTAGCCGAGTCATCTTTTTCGACCCGACCGGTGCCGGGGCTCTTAACAGTCGGCCCTCGAGGTCCCTTCTTAGGCAAGTGAGTAACGCTATTTCTTCGGTGGCGTTGCAGGCGGCTTTGCAGGCGCAGCAGGAGTCGGTTGCCGAGGTCCACTTGAAGCATTGTCGGTGGTTGGTTGGCGTGGTCCGGCAGAATTGATCGAAATGTCTATGTTGTCCTTACCCATTCTCATCACCTTTATTGGGTTTTCTGGCTCCGACAATTAACTTCAGAGCACGAGCCGTTGCGCAAGTGTAATTACCACGGTTTTTATTCCTACACACAGGGGCAACAGCAGTTTTCACCAAAAAACTGGGTGATGAATTCAACGGTAAGTTACCGACGCGGAGCACTAGACGAAGAAGAACTCCTCCACCCGCTGCTTGGCTTGCCGCAGCACCGGCAGGATGTCGCGCTCCATCGCTTCGACCGAGAAACGCGCCGACTGCGTCGAGACGTTGATGGCCGCGACCGTGCGGCCGGCGCGATCGACGATTGGCACCGCGATCGAGCGCAGGCCGAGCTCTAGCTCCTCGTCGACGATGGCAAAGCCGTCAGCCCTCGCTCTCTCTATGGCCTTGCCGAGCGCGGTGCGGCCGGTGATCGTCTTCGGCGTGCGTCGCTCGATGCTCGCTCGCGTCAGGAAGGTCTTCAACTCATCCGCCGCCAGTCCGGAAAGCAGCACCCGGCCCATCGAGGTGCAGTAGGCCGGCAGCCGCGTGCCGACATCGAGCGCAACGCTCAGGATTCGCCGTCCAGGGATGCGCGCGACATAGACGACATCCTCGCCCGACAGCACCGCCGCGTTGCAGGCTTCGTCGAATTTCCCGGCCACCTCGCGCATGATGGGCGCGGCGAAGGTCCAGAGCGAAGCGCCGCCGAGCCAGGTCCGCGCGACGGTCAAGAGACGCGGCGACAGCGAGAACAGCCGGCCGGACTGCGTGGCGTAGCCTGTGGCGACCAATGTCAGCAGAAAGCGGCGGGCGCCCGCGCGGGTGAGGTCAGCCTCTTCGGCCATCTCGGTCAGCGTCATGCCGGCCGGATGGCGCGCGAGGATTTCCATCACCGCCAGCCCGCGTTCCAGCGAGCCGACATGGTCGCGTGAAATGGATACCTCTTCCACGAAACCTCTCCAGGTCAGTGTTGACTCCAGGCAAACTTTGGAGCTAAAAGTATCTCATATAAAACAGATGTTCGCAATACGAACTTTTTCGATCTAGGGAGCCTGGAGATGGTCAAGTTCCTGCCGCTGAAAGAGGCGGTCGCGGAAAACCTGCATGATGGCGATACCGTCGCCTTCGAGGGCTTCACCCATCTGATCCCCACCGCCGCCGCGCATGAGGCGATCCGCCAGGGCTTTCGCGACCTCACTCTTATCCGCATGACGCCCGACCTGATCTACGACCAGATGATCGGCATGGGCATGGCCAGAAAGATCATCTTCTCCTATGTCGGCAATCCGGGCGTCGGCCTGTTGCGGCGCGCCCGCGATGCCATCGAGAACGGCTTTCCGCGCGCCATCGAAGTCGAGGAGCACAGCCATGCCGGCATGGCCAACGCCTATGAGGCTGGCGCCGCCGGCCTGCCCTGCGCGGTGTTCCGCGGCTATCGCGGCGCCGGCCTCGCCGCGGTCAACCCCAACATCAAATCGGTCACCTGCCCCTTCACCGGCGAGGTGCTGGCCGCCGTCCCAGCGATAAGGCCGGACGTCACCTTCATCCACGCGCAAAAGGCGGACCGCAAAGGCAATGTCCTGGTCGAGGGCATCATCGGCATCCAGAAGGAAGCGGTGCTGGCGGCCAAGCGCGCGGTGGTGACGGTCGAGGAGATGGTCGACAATTTCGACGACCTGCACCCCAACCTCACCGTGCTGCCGAACTGGACGATCGCCGCGATTTCGGTCGTGCCGGGCGGCTCGCATCCCTCCTACACGCATGGCTATTACGAGCGAGACAACGCCGCCTATCTCGAATGGGACGAGATCGCCGCCGACCGCGACCGCTTTCAGGCGTGGATGCAGAAGAACGTCATCGACAGCAGCGCCGACGACTTTGCCGGCCGCGTCGAGCATCTGAGGAAAGCCGCATGAGCGACGCTGACAATCTGGGCTTCACCCCAAACGAGATGATGACGATCGCCGCCAGCCGCGCGTTGAAAAGCGACGATGTCTGCTTCGTCGGCATTGGCGCGCCGTCGGCCGCCTGCAACGTCGCGCGGCTGACGCACGCGCCCGACATCACGCTGATCTATGAGAGCGGCACCATCGGCACCGCGCCCGATGTGCTGCCGCTATCGATCGGCGACGGCGAATTGTGCCAGACGGCGGTGACCACCGTCGCCGTGCCGGAGATGTTCCGCTACTGGCTGCAGGGCGGCCGCATCTCGATCGGCTTCCTGGGCGCCGCCCAGCTCGACAAATTCGGCAACATCAACACAACGGTCATCGGCGACTATGCGCATCCCAAGACCCGCCTGCCCGGCGGCGGCGGCGCGCCGGAGATCGCCACCTCGTCAAAGCAAGTCTACATCACCATGGCGCAGTCGAAGCGCGGCATGGTCGAGAAGATCGACTTCTTCACCTCCTTTGGCCATGGCGACGGCGGCGACCACCGCAAGCGGCTCGGCATCGACACCGCCGGCCCGACGCTTCTGATCACCGACCTCGCCATTTGGAAACCGGACGCGGTGACAAAGGAGTTCACCGTGGTGTCCCTCCACCCTGGCGTCACGCGCGCACAGGTGCAGGAGACTTGTGGCTGGGTCGTAAAATTCGCCGAGGCCCTTGACGAGACACCGGCACCGACGAAACTCGAGCTGAAGACATTGCGCGACCTGCAGGCCCGCACCAGGGCGGCGCATCAAGGGATCGCCAAAGGGAAAGCTGCTTAAATGGCTGAAGCCTTCATCTGCGACTACATCCGCACGCCGATCGGCCGCTTCGGCGGTTCGTTGTCCTCCGTGCGCGCCGACGATCTCGGCGCCGTCCCGTTGAGAGCGCTGATCGAGCGCGACAAGGGTCTCGATTGGGCCGCCATCGACGACGTCGTCTATGGCTGCGCCAACCAGGCCGGCGAGGACAACCGCAACGTGGCGCGCATGGCGCTGCTGCTGGCCGGCCTCCCGCAGGACATTCCCGGTTCGACCGTCAACCGTCTATGCGGTTCGGGCATGGACGCCGTCACTATCGCCGCGCGCGCCATCAAATCAGGCGAGGCCGAGCTGATGATCGCAGGCGGCGTCGAATCGATGAGCCGCGCGCCCTTCGTCATGGCGAAGGCCGACGCCGCCTTCTCGCGTAATGCCGAGATCTTCGACAGCACCATCGGCTGGCGCTTCGTCAATCCGCTGATGAAGAAGCAATATGGTGTCGATTCCATGCCGGAAACCGGTGAGAACGTCGCCGAGGATTTTTCCGTCTCCCGAGCCGATCAGGACGCCTTCGCGGTACGCAGCCAGGACAAGGCGGTGGCCGCTCAGGAGAGTGGCCGGCTGGCGAAGGAGATCACGCCGGTGACCATTCCGCAGAGGAAAGGCGAGCCGGTCGTTGTCGTCAAGGATGAACATCCCCGCGCCGGCACGACAATAGAGACGCTGGCCAAGCTGCCGACGCCGTTCCGCCAGGGCGGCACGGTGACCGCCGGCAATGCATCCGGCGTCAATGACGGCGCGGCCGCCCTCATCATCGCCTCCGAAGCGGCTGCGAAGAAGAATGGGCTGACACCGATCGCCCGCATCCTCGGCGGCGCCGTCGCCGGTGTGGCGCCGCGCATCATGGGCATCGGACCGGCGCCGGCCACGAAGAAGCTTTGCGACCGCCTCGGCCTGACGCCCGAACAGTTCGACGTCATCGAATTGAACGAGGCCTTCGCCTCCCAAGGCATTGCCGTGCTCCGCCAGCTCGGCATCGCCGAGGACGCCGCGCACGTCAACCCGAACGGCGGCGCGATCGCGCTCGGTCATCCGCTCGGCATGTCCGGCGCCCGCATCACCGGCACGGCGGCACTCGAACTCAGCGAGCGCGGCGGCAAGCTGGCCTTGGCCACCATGTGCATCGGCGTCGGCCAGGGCATCGCGATCGCGCTGGAGCGGGTTTGACCGCTCAGGGAGATCAATAGGGCAGACCGACGTAGTTTTCGGCCAGTGCTGTGGAAGCGGCCTTGGAATGCACGAGGTAATCGAGCTCGGCCTCCTGGATGCGTTGGCCGAACTCCCCCGTCTCGGGGAAGCGGTGCAGGATCGTCGTCATCCACCAGGAAAAGCGCACCGCTTTCCACACCCGCGCCAGCGCCTTGGCCGAATAGGCGTCGAGCCCGGCCTCCGACCTGTCACGGTAGAATTCACGAAGCCCGGCAAACAGATAGCGCACATCGCTGGCAGCGAGGTTCAGGCCCTTGGCGCCGGTCGGCGGCACGATATGGGCGGCATCGCCGACCAGGAACAGTTTTCCGAAGCGCATCGGCTCGGCGACGAAGGAGCGCAGCGGCGCGATCGACTTCTCGAAGGACGGCCCGGTGGTGACCGCGGCCGCAATCTGCGCCGGCAGGCGGCGGCGCAGCTCATCCCAGAAGCGGTCGTCGGACCAGTTCTCGACGCGTTCGTCGGCGGGAACCTGCACATAGTAGCGGCTGCGCTGCGGCGAGCGCATCGAGCAGAGCGCGAAGCCTCGCTCGTGATTGGCATAGACCAGTTCGCGATCGGCGGGCGGCACCTCTGCCAGCACGCCCAGCCAGCCAAACGGATACTGCCGCTCGAACGTCTTCAGCGCGCCGTCCGGCACCGACCTGCGGCTGACGCCGTGATAGCCGTCGCACCCGGCAATGAAGTCGCAATCGATGCGATGCGTCGCACCATCCTTGTCGTAGGTGACGAAGGCCGACGTGCCATCGAAAGCATGCAGCGCGACATTCGACGTTTCGAACACGGTGACCAGCCCGGCCGCTTCGCGCTTCTGCATCAGATCGAGCGTCACCTCGGTCTGGCCATAGACGGTGACGTGCTTGCCGCCGGTGAGCGCGCTCATGTCGATGCGATGCGCGCGGCCGTCGAAGGCGAGCGAGATGCCTTCATGCGGCAGGCCCTGGGCATGCAGCCTGTCCGCGGCGCCCGCCTCGCCGAGCAGGTCGACCGTGCCCTGTTCGAGCACGCCGGCGCGCACGCGGCCGAGCACATGCTCGCGGCTCGATCGCTCGAGAATGATCGTCTCGACGCCGATGCCGGCGAGCAACTGTCCAAGCAGCAGGCCGGACGGCCCCGACCCGATGATGGCGACCTGCGTGCGCATCAATGACCGAGGCTCTCGATCTGTGCGGCAAGCTCGGCCGCGAGCCTGAGCGCGGCCGCCGTCGCCACGACCATTTGCGGCAGGATCAGCCACTCCAGCGTCCAGGCCGCGCCCGAGCGCTCCTGTTCATGCACCAGCGCCTGATGCATGCCGGAGAGCTGAACGGCATTGAAGCGCGCCAGCGCCACCAGCGCTTCCGCCTTCACCGGATTCTGCTTGTGCGGCATGGCCGACGAACCGCCGCCACCGGACAATTTGATGTCGGGGCCCGTCAGCGCCATCAGCGCGACATCCTGCCCGAACTTGCCCAGGCTGCCGGTCACCAGCGACAGCCAACTGGCGAACTCGGCAAGCGCGTCGCGCTGGCTATGCCATTGCGGCGCATCGGCAAGACCGAGCTTCGTGGCAAGCGCGGCGCGAACGGCCGCGGCCTTGTCGCCGAGTTTTTCCAGCGTGCCGGCGGCGCCGCCGAACTGCAGCGCCAGCAGACCGCCGGATATTTCGGCAAGGCGCTGCTGGTGACGCTCGAGCGGCGCCCTCCATGAAGCAGTCCGATTGGTCACTGTGATCGGGATCGCCGGCTGCATGCGCGTCGTCGCCATGAACTGACGATCTCCGAACTCAAGCTCGAGGCCGGTGAGGCGCACAACATTCTCGCCAAGCAGCAGGCCGATATGGTCGATGGCCTGCCGCAGGCGCAGCACAAGCGAGGTGTCGACGACATCCTGGCTGGTTGCGCCGAAATGCACATATGCATCGTGCGGCGCGCCAACTGCAGCTTTGACTTGCCCAACCAATTCCGGCACCACCACGCCATCCCTAGCGACGCCGGCCCTCAGCTTGGCCGTGTCCGGCCGGAACGACGCCAGCGCCTTCACGATCGCGGCCGCGGCATCGCGTGGGATGACGCCGTGTTCAGCCTCGGCTTCAGCCAGTACCCGCTCGAAGGTGAGCATCGCATCGATGTCCGCTTCCAGGGAGAAATGCCGCGCCGCCTCCTCGTCGCCGAGCAGGCCGGAGAGCAGCGGATGATCGAAGGGCGAAACGGTCATGGCGGCCACGGTCAGCTGTCGAAGAAGACCGTCTCCTTTTCGCCCTGCAGGTGGATATCGAACACGTAGGTGTCGCCCTGGCGCTCGGCGATCAGCGTCGGCACGCGAACGCGATGCTCGATGCGGGCAAGGATCGGGTCCTCGGCATTGGCCTTTTCCTCGTCCGAGAAATAGAGCCGGGTGTGCAGGCCGATATTGATGCCGCGCGCCACGATCCACAGCGTGATATGCGGCGCCATCAGCCGGCCGTCGCGAAACGGCACACGGCCCGGTTTGATTGTCCGGAACAGGCAGATGCCTGTCTCCATGTCGGTCGGCTGCCGGCCCCAGCCCAAAAAGTTCGGGTCGGCCGCGCCGCGCATCTCCGCTGGCGAGTTGTAAAGCCCCTCGGCGTCCGCCTGCCAGATCTCGATCAGCGCGTCCTTGAGCGGCGTGCCGGTGCCGTCGAGCACGCGGATGCGCAGCTCGATGCGCTCGCCCTTGGTCTGGTCGTTGAGCATCGTCGAGCCGAGGTCGCTCGCATAGATGCCGCCGATGCCGCAGAAATTCGGCGTCAGCCCGATATGCACATAGGGGCCGGCGGTCTGCGAAGGGCTCTCCTTCAGCCGGTCGAGCGACTGCGCCATCAATTGCCCTCCGGCCTGTTCTCGAACAGCGTCGAACGGCGCCCGCGCAACACGATCTCGAACTTGTAGGCAAGCGCGTCCATCGGAATGGTCGATTGAATGTCGAGCGCGGCGATCAGCGCCTCGACAGCTTCCTTGTTGGAAATGCCGCCGACGATTGGGCAGCGCCAGATCAGCGGATCGCCTTCGAAATACATCTGCGTGATCAGCCGCTGCGCGAAGCCGTGGCCGAACACGGAAAAATGGATATGCGCCGGCCGCCAGTCATTCGGACCGTTTGGCCACGGATAGGGCCCAGGCCTGACGGTGCGAAAGGCATAGCCGCCATCCTCGCCGGTGATCGTGCGGCCGCAGCCGCCGAAATTCGGATCGAGCGGCGCCAGATAGCCGTCCTTCTTGTGACGGTAGCGGCCGCCGGCATTGGCCTGCCAGAATTCGAGCAGCACGCCGGGCAAGCCCTTGCCGCGCTCGTCGAGCACGCGTCCATGGACGATGATGCGCTCGCCGATGGCGCTCTCGCCGGGCCTGGCGTAATTGTGGATCAGGTCGTTATCGAGCTCGCCAAGCATCGCGTGCCCGAACACCGGGCCGGTCAGTTCCGAAAGCGTGTTGTCGAAGGACAAAAGCGCTTTCTGCGGCGAGCGCAGCACCGAGCTCTTGTAGTTCGGCGTGAAGGCCGCCGGATGCCACTGGCGGTCGCGCTGGAAGAAGGCGCCGGTTTCCGGCGCGCGGTTTGAGCCGGGCTCAGCCATGGGCGGTCTTGGCTCCGTCCATCTGCGCGAACACCTCCTTGGCGATCTTGAAGGCGCGGTTTGCGGCCGGCACGCCGGCATAGATCGCGACATGCAGGAAGGCCTCGCAGATGTCGTCTCGCGTGGCGCCTGTATTGGCGGTGGCGCGCACATGCATGGCGACTTCCTCGTCATGGCCGAGTGCCGCAAGCAGCGCCAGCGTCACGATCGAGCGCTCGCGCTTCGACCAGCCCGGTCGCGCCCACACGGTTCCCCAGGCGGCTTCGGTGATCAGCTGCTGGAACGGCCGGTCGAAATCCGTGGCGGTATCCTCGGCACGGTCGACGTGGGGATCGCCGAGCACGGCGCGGCGGACCTCGAGACCGGTCCGGTAGCGGTTCTTCGTGACATCATCCATGAGCAGACTTTCCCTCGGGCAACGAGGCGACGAAATCGCGGATCAGACTGACGAGCGCTTCGGGCTGCTCGATGCACGGAATGTGTGCGGCATTGCGGATCACTTCGAAACGCGCGCCGGGGATCAGGCCGGCCAGCGAGCGGACCAGCTCCGGCGGCGTCGAACCATCCTGGTCGCCGACGATACAGAGCGTCGGCACCGCGATGCGCCGCGCCGCGTCGGTGAGATCGGCGTCGCGCACCGCTATGCAGGTGCCGATGTAACCCGGCAGCGCCTGCCTGGTCAGCATGTTGCGGCAGCCGGCAAGCTCGGCCGCGCGTGCGGCATGAAAATCCGGCGTGAACCACACTTTCATGATGCCGTCGGCGATCACCTCGATACCGTCGCGCTCGACGGTCGCGATGCGCGTGTTCCAGCTCTCTGCGGTACCTATTTTGTGCGCGGTGTCGCTGAGGATCAGCGCCTCCACACATTTGGGATGGCGGGTGTAGAGGCGCTGCGCGATCAGGCCGCCGACCGACAGGCCGTAGAGCACCACCTTCCCGAAGCCGAAATGATCGATAAGGCCCAGCAGATCGTCGACATGGTCGTCGATGGAACGCACGCCGCTGCCGATATCCGACAGCCCATGCCCGCGCATGTCGTAGACG
>NZ_RZRX01000210.1:0-11501 GCF_003997405.1 Mesorhizobium sp. M2A.F.Ca.ET.042.01.1.1 | reverse complement strand
CTCCCTGGAAGACCGCATCGTCAAGCGCTTCATCGCCGATCGTTCCGAAGCCGCCAGCGGCTCGCGACACATGCCCGACGCCCCGCAGCGCGCCGCGACTTTCCGTAAAGCTGGCGGCGGCGTGACGCCGGGGGAGGCCGAGATAGCGGCCAACCCGCGAGCGCGCTCGGCCAGGCTTCGCGCTGCGATCCGCACAGATGCCCCGGCGCGTGCGGGCGATTTTTCGATTTTCGGCCTTCCAAAGCTTCCCGCCGTCGAACGGCCGGGAGAGAGGTGAGCACGTGTTTCGTACCAGCGACATAGTCCTGATCGCCGTCATGGTCTCGGCCGCGGCCCTGACCTACAAGACCAAGCGCGAGGCCGAGGAGCAACTGGCGGCCGTGCAGAAGATCCAGGCGCAGATCCGCTACGAGGAAGACACGATCGATCTCCTCAAGGCGGATTGGAGCCTGCTCACCCAGCCGTCGCGGCTGCAGAAGCTTGCCGACATCTACAAGAGCCAGCTCGGGCTCGAACCGGTCGGCGCCCGCCAGATTGGCGGCCTTGACGACATTCCGGTGAAACCGGTGACCATTGAGGACCTCTCCTCGCAGCGGCTTGGCGGCATGGCCGACAGTTCCGGCAATGGACCAGCGGACGACAAGGATCCGGTCGTCACGGGGAGCACGGTGCAATGATCAGCAGGCTTCCAAGGATCGGTGAGCTGCTGAAGCGCCGGAAGAAGGCCGCCGAGGACGGCTCGATCGTCGTCGACGCGGCGCGCAAGGCGACGGGCGGCAAGGCCAGGACCCGCATCGTCATGACGATGGCGGTGTTCTTCACCCTCTATTCCACGATTGCCGGCAGGCTTGTCTATCTCGGCCTGCAGAATCCGGACCTGTCCGACGGCCCGCAGAGCAGGGTCACCGCGTCGCGTCCCGATATCGTCGACCGTAACGGCGAAGTGCTGGCGACCGACATCAAGACGGCGTCGCTGTTTGCCGAGCCGCGGCGCATCGTCGATGCCGACGAAGCGATCGAGAAATTGTCGACCGTGCTGCCGGACATCGACTACGAGCAGACCTACCGCAAGCTCAAGAGCGGCGCCGGCTTCGTCTGGCTGCAGCGCCAGCTGACGCCGAAGCAGCAGGCCGACATCATGGCGCTGGGCGTTCCCGGCCTCGGCTTCCGCACCGAAAAGCGCCGCTTCTATCCGAGCGGCGAGACCTCGTCCTATGTCGTCGGCCTGACCAATATCGACAACCAGGGCATCTCCGGCATGGAGAAGTATATCGACGAGCAGGGGCTGAGCGACCTGCAGGCGTCGGGCCTTGCCATCGCCAAGGACCTCCAGCCGGTCAGGCTTTCGATCGATCTGCGCGTCCAGCATGTGGTGCGCGACGAGATCGCCGCCGGCTTGGAGCGCTATCGCGCCATGGGCGCCGGCGCCGTCGTGCTGAATATCAAGACGGGCGAAGTGATGGCGATGGCCTCGGTGCCGGACTTCGACCCGAACAATCCCTACAATGCCCAGGACAAGGACCGGCTGAACCGCATGTCGGCTGGCCTCTACGAGATGGGCTCGACCTTCAAGAGCTTCACCTCGGCGATGGCGCTCGATTCCGGCAAGGCGACGATGAACAGCCGCTTCGACGCGTCGCATCCGATCCGGGTCGGCCATCAGGCCATTCACGATTTCCACGGCAAGAACCGCGTGCTGTCGCTGCCGGAGGTGTTCCTCTATTCGTCCAATATCGGCTCGGCCAGGGAGGCGGAGCTCGTCGGCATCGACGGGCACCGCGAATTCCTGCACCGCCTCGGCATTCTCGACAGGATGCAGACCGAATTGCCGGAGGTCGCGCGCCCGACCGAGCCCAAGGTCTGGAAACAGGTCAACTCGTTCACCATCGCCTTCGGCCATGGGGTGTCGACGACGCCGCTGCAGGCCGCTGTCGGCTGCGCGGCGCTGATGCAGGGTTATCTGATCCAGCCAACATTCCTGGTCCGCAGCGAGCAGGAGGCGATGGCGGTGGCCAAGAAAGTGGTCAGCGACAAGACGGTCGAAGGCATGCGCTATCTCTATACGCTCAATGCCGAGAAGGGCTCGGCCAGAAACGCCAGGGCTCCCGGCTACCGCGTTGGCGGCAAGA
Organism: Mesorhizobium sp. M2A.F.Ca.ET.042.01.1.1; assembly: GCF_003997405.1. NCBI lineage: Bacteria > Pseudomonadati > Pseudomonadota > Alphaproteobacteria > Hyphomicrobiales > Phyllobacteriaceae > Mesorhizobium > Mesorhizobium sp. M2A.F.Ca.ET.042.01.1.1. The sequence goes on along the minus strand of NZ_RZRX01000210.1, from coordinate 9,372 downwards.
CCGGAACGGCCGAGAAGGTCATCAACGGCCGTTACTCCAAGGAGTTGAATTTCAACACCTTCGTCGCCGCCTTCCCGATGGACGATCCGCAATTTCTGGTGTTCACAATCGCCGACGCCCCGCATCCCGAAAAGCCCGGGATGACGGACGTCGCCGCCAACAATGCGGGGGTTATCGCCGGCAATATCATCAGGCGTTCGGCGGCCATGCTTGGCGTGAAGCCAGATTTCAGCCATGAAAATGGTGCAACGCTGGTTTCCTATCAGTGATTCTTGGGGCGCGCCGGCAACTGCGCGCTATTTTGTTGCAGTGAACGGGACTCAATGCATCTAAAAGATCTAGCCGGTATCCTGCCTGTCGAGGGAACAGCTTCCCGCGATCTGGAGGTTACCGGACTTTCCTCCGATTCCCGCGCGGTCAAGACCGGCGTCGTCTTCTTTGCGATTGCCGGCAGCAAGGCCGATGGCTCCGCCTATGCCGCCGATGCCGCCAGCCGGGGTGCCTCCGCAATCGTCACGGGCAAGGGCGCGGCGGTTTCCGGCCTGTCGATACCGGTTCTTGCCGTCGATGATCCGCGCCATGCGCTGGCGCTCGCCGCCGCCCGCTTCTTCGGCCGCCAGCCTGAGACCATGGTCGCCGTCACCGGCACCGCCGGCAAGACATCCGTCGCCGCCTTCACCCGCCAGATCTGGGAGCAGGCGGGGTTTGCCGCCGCCTCGATCGGCACGACCGGCGTCGTGGCGCCCGGCCGCAACGAATATGGCTCGCTGACCACGCCCGACCCGGTGGCGCTGCACCGGTTGCTCAAGGAACTGGCGGATGCTGGCGTGACCCATGCCTCGATGGAAGCCTCGAGCCACGGCCTCGACCAGCGTCGTCTCGACGGCGTGAAGCTCGCGGCCGGCGCCTTCACCAATCTCGGTCGCGACCACATGGACTACCATCGGACCGTCGAGGATTATCACCGCGCCAAGCTGCGCCTGTTCGACACGCTGCTGCCGAAAGGCGCGCCGGCGATCGTCTTTGCCGATGACCCGTGGTCGGAGCCGACGATCAAAGCCGCAATGGCGGCGGGTCTCAAGGTCCTGACCGTCGGCCGCCATGGCGATTTCCTGACGCTCAAGCGGGTCGAGCATGAGCGCCATCGCCAGCGCGCCGAGGTCGTGGCCGACGGCGTGCTCTACGAGGTCGACCTGCCTTTGGCCGGCGATTTCCAGATCGCCAACGCGCTGGTCTCCGCCGGGCTTGCCATCGCGACTGGAACGCCGGTGGATAAAGCCCTGGCCGCCCTGGAAAAATTGAAGGGTGCGCCGGGCCGGCTCGACCTCGTCGGCGCCACCGCCGCCGGCGCTCCTGTCTATGTCGACTACGCGCACAAGCCCGATGCGCTGGAAAACGTGCTGACCTCGGTCCGACCTTTCACCACGGGCCGGGTCATCGTGGTGTTCGGCTGTGGCGGCGACCGCGATCGGGGAAAAAGGCCGATCATGGGCGAGATCGCGACGCGGCTCGCCGACATCGTCATCATCACCGACGACAATCCGCGCACGGAAGTGCCCGAGACCATCCGCGCGGCCATCCTCGCCGCGGCGCCCGGCGCCATCGAGATCGGCGACCGCCGCAAGGCGATCCATGAGGCGGTGGCGATGCTGCGCGCCGGCGATACGCTCATCGTCGCCGGCAAGGGGCATGAGGAAGGCCAGACCATCGGCGCTCAGACCTTCCACTTCTCCGACCACGAGGAAGTGCGCGATGCGCTGAAGGAGCGCGCCGCATGAACCTGCTGTGGACGTCGGAAGCGCTGGTCGAAGCCATGGAAGGCAGGCCCATCGGCTCGCTGCCGGAGGGCATCACCGGTATTTCGATCGACAGCCGCAGCCTGGAGCCGGCAAACGCCTTCTTCGCCATCAAGGGCGAGGCGATGGACGGCCATGATTTCGCGACGGCCGCCGTGAAAGCGGGTGCAGCCGTGCTGGTCGTCGCCGAGGGCAAGCTGCCCTCGCTCGGCCGGCTGACGGCGCCGATGATCGTCGTGCAGGACGTGCTTGCGGCCCTCGAGAAGCTCGGCGTCGCGGCCCGCGCCCGCTCGAAGGCCCGGATCATCGCGGTCACCGGCTCGGCCGGCAAGACGACCACCAAGGAAGCGCTGCGCCATGTGCTGTCGGCGGTGGGAAAGGTGCACGCCTCGGCGCAGTCGTTCAACAACCATTGGGGCGTGCCGCTGACGCTCGCCCGCATGCCGCAGGACTGCGACTACGCGGTTTTCGAGATCGGCATGAACCATCCGGGCGAGATCAGGCCGCTGGTCAAGATGGTCAGGCCGCATGTCGCCATCGTGACGATGATTGCCGCCGCGCATCTCGGTTTCTTCAAGAATCTGGATGAGATCGCCAGGGCGAAGGCGGAGATATTCGAAGGCTTGGAGCCCGGCGGCGCCGCGGTGCTCAATCGTGACGACCAGCGCTGGAAGCTGCTTGAGAAGATGGCGAAGGAGGCGCGCGTCGAGCATGTCTTCGGCTTTGGCGAAAATGCCCGTTCAACCTTCCGGCTCACCAGCTGCGAGCTCTACGCCGATCACTCCGACATCACCGCCAAAATCGGCAAGCAGGATGTTGCGGCGCGTGTCGGGGCCCCCGGCCGCCACATGGTGCAGAACGTGTTGGCCGTGCTGGGTGCTGCCAAGCTCGTCGGCGCCGATCTCGACAAGGTTGCGGCGGCGCTTGCCGACCTGTCGGCCGAACGCGGGCGTGGCCGGCGCCATGTCCTGCACCATCCAAACGGACCAATCACGCTGATCGACGAGAGCTACAACGCCAATCCGGCGTCGATGGCGGCGGCGATGGCGCTGCTCAACGCTACGCCCGTCTCGGGGGAGGGCCGGCGCATCGCCGTGTTGGGCGACATGCTGGAGCTTGGCGGCCATTCGGCGAAGCTCCATGCGGCGCTGGCCGAACTGATCGTCGGCACAGGCACGCGCAATGTCTTTCTCGGCGGGCCGGAAATGCAGGCGCTGGAAAAGATTTTGCCCGCCGATGTCCAGACCGAGTACCGGGCAGGCGTCGAGGAACTGAAGCCGATCGTGATCGCTGCGCTCAAGCCCGGCGACGTGGTGATGGTCAAATCGTCGAAAGGCATCGGGTTTTCAAAGCTGGTCGAGGCATTGCTCGGCAAATTTCCGGCGGAAGCCACAAACATTGAGCCGACTTGAGGTCGGCTCCGGGGGACCGAAGGACCATGTTCACACTGCTCGTCGATTTCGCGGACAAGATCTCGTTCTTCAACGTCTTCCGCTACATCACTTTTCGCACCGGCGGCGCGCTGATCACCTCGGCGCTGATCGTCTTCATCTTCGGGCCGACGATCATCAATTCGCTGCGCCTGCGGCAGGGCAAGGGTCAGCCGATCCGCGCCGATGGCCCGCAGACGCATTTCAAGAAGGCTGGAACGCCGACCATGGGCGGGCTGATGATCCTGTCTGGCATCATCGGCTCGTCGCTTTTATGGGCGAATCTATCCTCGATCTATGTCTGGGTTGTGCTGCTGGTCACCGTCGGCTTCGGCTCGATCGGCTTCTACGACGACTATCTCAAGGTCACCAAGCAATCGCATCTGGGCTTCTCCGGCAAGGCGAGGCTGGCGATCGAATTCGTCATCGCTGCCATCGCCGCTTGGGTGATCATGCATAATGGCCAGGCGCCATTCTCGTCGTCCCTGACCTTCCCCTTCGCCAAGGAGTTCCTGATCAACCTCGGCTGGTTCTTCGTCCCGTTTTCCTGCTTCGTCATCGTCGGCGCCGGCAATGCGGTGAACCTGACCGACGGCCTCGATGGCCTGGCGATCGTGCCGATCATGATCGCGGCGGCGTCTTTCGGCGTCATCGCCTATCTCTCGGGCAACGCGGTCTTCGCTGAATATCTGCAGATCCATTTCGTTCCCGGCACCGGCGAACTCGCCGTCGTGCTCGGCGCGGTGATCGGCGCCGGCCTCGGCTTCCTCTGGTTCAACGCCCCGCCGGCCGCGATCTTCATGGGCGACACCGGCTCGCTGGCGATGGGCGGCCTGATCGGCACCATCGCCGTCGCCACCAAGCACGAGATCGTGCTGGTCATCGTCGGCGGCCTGTTCGTGGTCGAGATCTTCTCGGTCATCATCCAGGTAGGCTACTTCAAGATGACCGGCAAGCGCGTCTTCCTGATGGCGCCGATCCATCACCATTTCGAAAAGCTCGGCTGGACCGAAAGCCAGGTGGTGATCCGCTTCTGGATCATTGCCGTCATCCTGGCGCTGGTCGGCCTCTCCACCCTCAAGCTCAGATAGGACCAGCCCGCTTGATCCCCGCCGCTTCCTTCTCAGGCAAACGCGTTTCGCTCTTCGGGCTCGGCGGCTCGGGGATAGCCACCGCGCATGCGCTGATCGCGGGCGGCGCCGAGGTGCTGGCCTGGGACGACAATCCTGAAAGTGTCGCCAGGGCATCGGCCGCGGGCATCGCGACGGGCGATCTGCGCGCCGCCGACTGGCCGCGCTTCGCCGCCTTCGTGCTGTCGCCAGGGGTGCCGCTGACGCATCCGAAGCCGCATTGGACGGTGGAGCTGGCGCGCGGCGCCGGCGTCGAGGTGATCGGCGATATCGAGCTGTTCTGCCGCGAGCGCATCGCCCACGCGCCGGCAGCACCCTTCATCGCGATCACAGGCACCAACGGCAAGTCGACGACCACGGCGCTGACGGCGCATATATTGAAGTCGGCGGGCCGCGACACGCAGATGGGCGGCAATATCGGCCGCGCCATCATGACGCTCGATCCGCCCGAACCGAAGCGGCACTATGTGGTGGAGTGCTCCTCCTACCAGATCGACCTCGCGCCCTCGATCAACCCGACCGCCGGCATCCTGCTCAACCTGACGCCCGACCATCTCGACCGGCACGGCACGATGGCGCATTACGCCTCGATCAAGGAAAGGCTGGTCGCCGGCTCGGACACCGCGATCGTCGGCGTCGACGATTCCTGGGGCGCCCAGATCGCCGACCGACTCGAGCGGGCAGGGCGGCAGGTCACCCGCATTTCCAAGCGCCTGCCTTTGACCGACGGCTATTTCGCCGACGGCACCAATCTGATGGAAGCCGTGCATGGCCGCTACAGCCGCGTCGCCTTCCTCGAGGGCATCGGCTCGCTGCGCGGCCAGCATAATGCGCAGAATGCGCTGGCCGCCGTCGTTGCCTGCCTCAAGGTCGGGCTCGAGCTTGGCGAAATCCAGGCAGGGCTCGAAAGCTTTCCCGGGCTGGCGCACCGCATGGAACAGGTCGGCCGCAAGGGCCATGTGCTGTTCGTCAACGATTCCAAGGCGACCAATGCCGACGCGGCTGCTCCCGCGCTGTCAAGCTTCCCCAGCCGCATCTACTGGATCGCCGGCGGCCTGCCCAAGGAGGGCGGCATCGAGCCGCTGCGCGGCTTCTTCCCGCGCATTGCCAAGGCCTATCTGATCGGCGAGGCGGCGCCCGCCTTCGCGGCGACGCTGGGCGAAGCGGTGCCCTACGAGATATCGGAAACGCTGGCGGCGGCGGTCGAGCATGCGGCCCATGACGCGGCGAGCGACGCCGGCGGCGAGGCGGTGGTGCTGCTTTCGCCGGCCTGCGCCAGTTTCGACCAGTTCAAGAATTTCGAAGTTCGCGGCGAAGCCTTCAGGCAAGCTGCGACTGCTATTGATGGTGTGAAACCCATCGGAGGGCCACGTTGATGCAAAGCCGTCTCGACAAAAGTCCTGTCGCCACCTGGTGGTGGACCATCGATCGCTGGTTCCTGGCGGCGTTCCTGTCGCTGATGGGACTGGGCATCGTGTTGTCCTTTGCCGCCAGCCCTGCGGTGGCCGAACGCATCGGCCTCAGCAGCTTTCACTTCGCCACCAGGCAGATCATCTTCACCATCCCGGCGCTCGTCGTGATGCTGGCGGTCTCCTTCCTGCAAGCGAGGCAGATAAGGCGCATGTCGCTGGTGCTGATCTGTGTCATGCTGGTGCTGATGGTGGCGGTGCTCTACATCGGCGTCGAGGTGAAGGGCGCGCGGCGCTGGGTGTCGCTCGCCGGCCTGTCCATCCAGCCGTCCGAGTTCCTCAAGCCGGCCTTCGTCATCATCTGCGCGTGGCTGTTTGCCGAGCATAAGCGCCAGCTCGACATCCCCGGCAATCTGTTCGCCCTCCTGCTTCTGGTCCTCGTGGTTTCTCTTCTGGTCGCTCAGCCCGATCTTGGCCAGACCATGCTGGTCACCGGCACCTGGGGCGTCATGTTCTTCATGGCCGGCCTGCCGTGGCTGTGGATCATGGCCCTCGGCATCACCGGTGCGAGTGGCCTGTTCGCCGCCTATACGGTGTTCCCGCACGTTGCCTTGCGCATCAACAAGTTCCTGACCGGCGAGGGCGATACGTTTCAGGTCGATATGGGCCGCGAGGCACTGATCAACGGCAGCTGGTTCGGTGTCGGGCCGGGTGAGGGAACCGTCAAGCGCATTGTTCCGGATGCTCATACCGACTTCGTGTTCTCGGTCGCGGGCGAGGAGTTCGGCCTGATCATGTGCTTCTTCATCATGTCGATCTTCGCCTTCATCGTGCTGCGCGGCTTGAGCATCGCGCTCAAGGAGCATGACGATTTCACCCGCTACGCGGTGGGCGGTCTTGTCACCATCTTCGGCTTGCAGTCGGCCATCAACATGTGCGTGAACCTGCAGCTGATGCCCGCCAAGGGCATGACACTGCCCTTCATCTCTTATGGCGGCTCCTCGCAGATCGCCATCGCCGTCTCGATGGGCATGGTGCTGGCATTGACGCGCAAGCGTCCGGAAAAGCGCAAGCAGATGGGCTTCGTCCTCGCGCAGCGCGCAATCCCGGCGGAATGAGGCGGGATGGCGAAGGGTGTCATACTGCTTGCAGCCGGCGGAACGGGCGGACACCTGTTTCCGGCCGAGGCGCTCGCGCATGAGCTGATCGAACGCGGCTGGAAGGTGCATCTTGCCACCGACCGGCGCGCCGAGCGCTATTCCGGACAGTTTCCCGCCGCCGACATCCATGCGGTCCCGTCGGCGACGCTGGGCTCGAAAAATCCGGTCGCCGTGGTCTCGGCGTTCTGGAAGATCTGGCAGGGCGTGCGCGAAGCGAGCCGGATCATCGCCCGGATCAAGCCGGAGGCGGTCGTCGGCTTCGGCGGCTATCCGACGCTGCCGCCGCTCTATGCGGCGACAAGGCGCAAGGTGCCGACGCTGATCCACGAGCAGAACGCCGTCATGGGTCGTGCCAACAAGGCGCTTGCCGGCCGCGTCGACGCGATTGCCGGCGGCTTCCTGCCGGAAGGCGCGAGCGCCGACGGCGCAAAGACGGTGACCACCGGCAATCCGGTCAGGCCGCAGGTGCTCGAGGCAGCGAAGACGCCCTATGCGGCATCGAACGAGGGCGAGCCGTTCCGCCTGCTGGTGTTCGGCGGCAGCCAGGGCGCGCAGTTCTTTTCCGATGCGGTTCCCGCGGCGGTCGCGCTGTTGCCGCAAGACCTGCGCAGGCGCCTGGTGATCACACAACAGGCCCGCGCGGAGGATGTAGCGCGAGTGAAGGCGGCTTATGCCGAGCTCGGCGTCGACGTCCAGGTCTCGCCCTTCTTTACCGACATGGCGGCGCGCATGGCGGCGGCGCATCTGGTGATGTCGCGCTCCGGCGCCTCGACGGTTTCGGAGATCGCGGTCATCGGTCGGCCGGCGCTGCTGGTTCCTTATCCTCACGCGCTCGATCACGATCAGGCGGCGAATGCCGCGGCCCTTGCCGCCGCCGGAGGCGCCGAGCTCCATCCGCAGTCGACGCTGTCGGCCGAGCGGATTGCGCAACTGGTCGGCGGGCTGATGCAGGACCCGGACCGGCTGGCGGCCATGGCCGCCGCCGCCCGTTCGGCCGGGAAACCGAACGCGGCGCGGTTGCTCGCCGATCTGACAGAGGCTATTGCGTCCGGCAAAACGGTTTCGGATTATAGGAGGACGCGCGCATGAAGATGCCGCAGACGATCGGCCTTGTGCATTTCATCGGCATTGGCGGCATCGGCATGAGCGGCATCGCCGAGGTGCTGCACAATCTCGGCTATAAGGTGCAGGGTTCCGACCAGGCCGACGGCGCCAATGTGCAGCGGCTGCGCGACAAGGGCATCGAATGTTTCGTCGGCCACAAGGCCGAGAATCTTGGCGATGCTGAAGTCGTCGTCGTTTCGACCGCGATCAAGAAATCCAACCCTGAACTCAAGGCCGCGCGCGAGAAGCTTTTGCCGATCGTGCGCCGGGCCGAGATGCTGGCCGAGCTGATGCGTTTCCGCCAGGCGGTCGCCATCGGCGGCACGCATGGCAAGACGACGACCACCTCGATGGTGGCGACGCTGCTCGAGGCCGGCGGGCTCGACCCGACCGTCATCAATGGCGGCATCATCAACGCCTACGGCACCAACGCGCGGATGGGCGACGGCGAGTGGATGGTGGTCGAAGCGGACGAAAGCGACGGCACCTTCCTCAAGCTGCCGGCGGACATCGCCGTCGTCACCAATATCGATCCCGAGCATCTCGACCACTATGGCAGCTTCGACAAGGTGCGCGAGGCCTTCCGTCAGTTCGTCGAGAACGTGCCGTTCTACGGCTTCGGCGTGATGTGCACCGACCATCCGGAAGTGCAGGCGCTGGTCGGCCGCATCGAGGACCGGCGCGTCATCACCTATGGCGAGAACGCACAGGCCGATGTTCGCTTCACCAACCATCGCATGCTGGGCGCGACCTCGGAATTCGACGTGGTGATCCGCGACCGAAAGGGGCGCGGCACCGCGACGATAACCGGCCTGCGCCTGCCTATGCCGGGCAAGCATAACGTCTCCAACGCGACGGCGGCGATCGCGGTCGCGCACGAGCTCGGCCTGTCGGATGACGCGATCAAGAAAGGTCTGTCGTCCTTCGCCGGCGTCAAGCGGCGTTTCACACACACCGGCTCGTGGAACGGTGTCGAGGTGTTCGACGATTACGGCCACCACCCGGTGGAGATCGCGGCGGTGCTGAAGGCCGCGCGCAGCGCCACCAAAGGGCGCGTCATTGCCATCGCGCAACCGCATCGCTTCACCCGGCTGCACGATCTGTTCAACGAATTCTCCGTCTGCTTCAACGACGCGGATACGGTGATGGTGGCGCCGGTCTATGCGGCCGGCGAGGAGCCTATCGAAGGCGTGACCTCCGATGCGCTGGTTGCGCGGATCCGTTCCGGCGGCCATCGCGACGCGCGCTATATCGATGGGCCGGCGGCGATCGCGCCAGCCATTCGCGATCTTGCCAAGCCCGGCGATTTCGTCGTCTTCCTCGGCGCCGGCAACATAACGCAA
>NZ_RZRX01000020.1:0-42020 GCF_003997405.1 Mesorhizobium sp. M2A.F.Ca.ET.042.01.1.1 | reverse complement strand
GCTTCGAGCTGATGACTGAACGTGCCGAGACCTTGGCCGCGTTGATTTCGCTGGAGAACGGCAAGGCCCTGCGCGACGCGCGCGGCGAAATTGCCTATGCTGCCGAGTTCTTCCGCTGGAACGCGGAGGAAGCGGTTCGCATCAGCGGCGAGTTCGGCCTTGCGCCGTCCGGCGCGAACCGGATCGTGGTCGACTACCAGCCCATCGGCATTTGCGTTCTGATCACGCCGTGGAATTTCCCGGCGGCGATGGCCACGCGCAAGATCGCGCCGGCGCTTGCCGCCGGCTGCACGGTCATCCTGAAGCCGGCCAGCGAGACGCCGCTGACGGCCTACGCGCTTGCGGCTCTCTATGAGGAGGCCGGCGTGCCGCCGGGCGTCGTCAACGTCATCACCACTTCGAATCCAGGGCCGGTGACTGCGGCCATGCTGGCCGACGCGCGGGTGCGCAAGCTCTCCTTCACCGGCTCGACCGGCATCGGCCGCGTGCTTCTTGCCGAGGCGGCGAAACACGTCATTTCCTGCTCGATGGAGCTTGGCGGCAATGCGCCATTCATCGTGCTCGACGACGCCGACCTGGAAGCGGCGCTCGACGGCGCGATGATCGCCAAGATGCGCAACGCCGGAGAGGCCTGCACGGCGGCCAACAGGCTCTACGTCCAGGCGGGCATCCATGACGCATTCGCCGAAGGCCTGCGCAAACGCATGGCGGCGCTCGCCATCGGCCCGGGCACGGATTCGGAAACCGAATGCGGGCCGATGATCACCAGGAAGGCCGTGGACAAGATCGACCGGCTCGTCCAGGACGCGGTCGCGCGCGGCGCGAAGATTCTGTGCGGCGGCGCGGTCGCCGAGGGCCGAGGATTTTTCTATCCGCCCACGGTGCTGAGCGACGTGCCGGCCGACGCCGCCATGGCCCATGAGGAGATATTCGGTCCCGTGGCACCAATCAGTCGCTTCGAGGACGAGGCCGAGGTCATCGCAAAGGCGAACGCTACCGAATACGGCCTTGCCGCCTATATCTACACGCGCGATCTTGCGAAAGGCATGCGCATGGCGTCGAAGATCGAGTCCGGCATGATCGCGCTCAATCGCGGCCTGATGTCGGACCCTGCCGCGCCCTTCGGCGGCGTCAAGCAGAGCGGGCTTGGGCGCGAGGGCGGCCAGAAACACGGCATCGCCGAGTTCATGGAGGCGAAATACATCGCCGTGACGATCTGATGAGACAGATGGCGAAAGATCCATTCCGTATTCGCGACCATGTCCCCGAGTTCGACGACATCGTCGCCGAGATCGTCCGGCGCAGCGCCGAGACCAGGGCCAAGGTCCTGATGGCCGCCGACGTGCCTTACGGACCGGACGGCACGGAAACCGTCGACCTGTTCTTCCCGCAGGGCAAACGCGATCGCCTGCCGGTGCACATGTTCATTCATGGCGGCTACTGGCGCATGTTCTCCAAGCGCGACTATTCCTACGTAGCGGACACCGTCACCAACGCCGGAGCGATTGCCGTCATCGCGGATTACGCACTGATGCCGAGCGTGAGAATGGCGACGATCGTCGATCAAATACGCCGCGCGAGGCAATGGATACATGACCACATCGCGAGCTATGGCGGCGATCCCGACCACCTGACGGTAAGCGGCCATTCCGCGGGGGCGCATCTCGCGACAATGCTCTTTGACGACAACACCCGGCCTTCAGGCATCAAAGGCGCGCTCCTGCTCGGCGGTATCTACGATCTAAGACCGTTGCAGGAGTCGTTTCTCGCGGCCGAGATCGCGATCACCGACGACGAGGTTGAGCGGTTCTCGCCGATAAATCATCGCTTCGATCCGGGCGTGGCGGTCGAGATATCGGTCGGCGCCGAGGAAACGCCGCCCTTCCACAGCCAGGCCGCCACGCTTGCGGAGCGTTTCGAAGGGCAAGGGCTTGCCGTCTCGCGCACGAGCCTTGCAGGGGCCAACCACATGAGCAGCGTCCGCGACGTTGGCATCGCCGGCACCGGGGCCGCATCATCCCTGGCTCGCCTGCTGGGCGTATGAAGGCCATATCGCCTCCAGCGATAAGAGAGCTTCACGAACGTGATCCGTCAACGTTATGACGCGTCCTGCTCGAGAACTTCCATGGACGGCGAAATCCGGATCGAAAGGTGCGCGATCGCAGTAGGCCATTATGATGGAGGAGGAAGCAGCGACCAGAGCGCGCTCTTCGCGCGTTCGTCCCTACCATCCGTCCGCACCACAATAGGGAGCACAATTTGTGAGGCAAATCGCAAGCAGATGCGTAGCTTACGATCGAACCTTCCAATTTAAATCGAAAAATCAGTTACTTACGCGAGAGGGCGGTGGTACCGTTGGCTGGGCTCGAACCAGCGACCCCCAGATCCACAATCTGGTGCTCTAACCAACTGAGCTACAACGGCACATTCCAGGCGAGCGCTATCCAGAAATTCCGAGGATGCGCTCCATCGTTGGCGATGCGTCCAATACGGGCTATCGGATTCTAATTCAAGGCCCTTAATAAGGCAAAGGACGGGTTGTCCTCATCGCACCTTTCATAAGGCAAAAGAAAAGGCCGGCGGGAGGAGGTGCCGGCCTTTTCCTGTTACGAGCCAGCGGGAGGAGGTGCTGGCTGGTCACCCCGGAAACAGAGGGAGGAGGTTCCGCTTCCGGGTATCTGGTTACTCAACTCTATCGCATAACTATTTGTCTGACGAAATGCGACGTTTTGATGCAGCGCAGGGTTGTGCGCCAAAATTAGGCAGCCTTGACGTCCTTGATCGCCTTCTCGAAGGCGCTCTTGACCGGCTTGGAGACATCCTCGACCGCCTTGGTGGCGACGGCCTGGAACTCCTTGGCCTGCTCCACGGCCAATTCGGCGCGCTTGCGCAGGAAAGCGGTCTGCAGCTCGACGACTTCCGAAAGGGTCTTGGCGCCGACCAGGGCTTCAAGGTGCGAGAAGCCGGCTTCGGCATTGGCGCGCAGCGCGGCGATGGCCTTGAGCGAAACGTCACTGGAGACGGCCTTGGCGGTCTCGTAGGTCGACTCCAGAACCTTCTGGGTCTCCTCGGCCCCGGTCTTCAGCTTGGCATAGGCCTCCTTCGACTGCTCGACGCCCTTCTCGGCGAAGGCGCGGATCTGGTCGGTGGCCTTGGAAGCGTCGAAGCTCGGGAATTCAACGTTTTCGATGGTCTCGGCAGCGGTCTTAGAGGTGGTCTTGGACATTTTCCAACCTTTCGGGATAGCGGCTTTGACAGAAAGCCGTCTCGTTCATGTATGGTGGCAATATAGAGGTTCTTTTGTGCATTGCAACATGTTTGTTGCACCGCACCATAGAATCTTCCCTCACGTCAACCGTAACGTCAGCCGCTGGGCCGTTAACCAAGAGCCCAGAGATTTCGACCTATGCAAGCCAGGGCTTGTGGACCTTCGGACCGCGGGCTTTTATTAACAAAGCGTTAACTGAAATGCCCGCTCCGGAGGGTTGCCCAGCGCATGCCGCCTGAAAACTACTCCTTCCTCGACGTCGCCGTGCTCGATGCGGTGCGTCAGCGCTTTGCCACTGGCGACGCCCTGGCCATTTTGTCGGCCGACCTCGAGCAGGTGATCTGGGCGAACGGACCGGGGGCGTCGGTGTTCGGCTATCCGGATATCGAGGCCATCATCGGCGCATCGGCGCGGCTGCCGCTGATCGCCAGGCGGCAGATCATGGCGACCAGCGGCTTTCCCAAGATTGGCAGCGACCGTGCCATCACGGTGAGGTTGGCCACGGGCATGGTGAGCCGGGCCGTGGGCTTCCTGGCCAGCGCCGTAACGATGCCGGACGGCGAGAAGGCAATCATGCTGGCGGTGCCGGCGGCGCAGACCGGCTCACGCAGCGCCGGTGAAATCGCCGGCCGCGCCATCGGCGGTTTTACCGAGGCCGGGCATTTCATCGCCTTCGTCGACGCGCAAGGCAGCGTCGAAGCGGCCTCGGACGGCTTCGCGGCGCTCGGCATCGAGCCGCGGACCCTGGCTGCGCTGGTTGCGGATGTGGCAAGCAGCGGCGACCGTGTCGTCAAGCGCCTTGTGCCTGGCAGTGGCACTTCCTACCCGGCCGGTTTCGCGCGGCTCACGGACACACGGCATCTGCTGGTGGTGATCGATGAAGACCAGCTCGACGGCGACCAAGGGGAACAGCCGACCACCGGCCATCGGCCCGATGATGAGCAAGTCGCGGCGCCAAGCACCGTTGCGGCCGCGCTGTCGGGTGAAAGCCTGGCCGTCGAGCCCGAACCCCGGCCGGTCCAGGACAACAGCCCCGCGCCGGCCGTGACGGCTGGCGAACAGGCCGAGCTGGTCCCGGAGCCCTCTGAAGGCGATGCACAGACTGACGCTGGAAGCCGGACCAATCATCACGTGAATGCCGCCGAGCCCAGCCAACAGGACGCCGGCGCCGGCCAGCACGACCGTTGGTATTTCAACGCCGGCGACGATGACGCCGGGCAGGCTCAACCGGCAGCGCCGGCGCAGGATGAGCCGAAGCAAGCCGTCGCGGCCGAAGGCCTCCGGCCGGGTGCTGACGAGACGGCCGCGCGCGAAACCGTCATGCCGTCGCAGCCAGCCCTGCCCCGCGGCATCGACCGTTCGGCGCCACCCCTGCGCTTCGTCTGGCGCACCAACGCCGACGGCAAATTCAGCGCGTTGTCGCCCGAATTCGCAGACATCGTCGGCCAGCCCGCCGCCGATGTGATCGGCCGCCGCTTCAAGGACGTCGCCACCATCTTCGGCCTCGACACCTCGGGCGAGATCGCCGGTCTGCTCGAGCGGCGCGACACCTGGTCAGGCCGATCGGTGCTGTGGCCGGTGGCCGGAACCGATCTGAAGATACCGGTCGATCTGGCGGCGCTGCCCGTCTATGGCCGCAGCCGCGCCTTCGAGGGTTTTCGCGGCTTCGGTGTCGCGCGCGCGGCCGACGCCGTGGTCGATCCCGAAGCGCTCGGCATGGCGCTGGTGCCTAATGCCGCGCCTGCCGGGAGCGAGCCGTCGGTCGAGCAGCCAGCCGCGGAGCAGGCGCAGCCGGAACAGCCAAAGCCCGCAGATCCGTTCCAGGGCGAAGTGCCGGCGCTGAGCATCGTGCCGAAGCCGGAGCGGCGCTTCGCCGACAAGGTGATAAGGCTGGCCGAGCACCGCCAGCCGACCAGCGACAAGCAGCCGGGGAGCGACACGCCCGCAAGTCAGAAGAGCCTGTCGATCCTCGAGCGCAGCGCCTTCCGCGAGATCGGCGAGCGGCTGCGCAAGGACAATTCCCTGCCTGCCGAGCCGGGCGCCGCCGAAGCCGGCAAGCAGACCGATGCGGTTGTTGCCGGCAAGGACGAGGCAACAGCGAACGAGCCCGCCGTCGCAACGAAGGCCGAGGCAAACCAGCCAACGGCGCTTGAAGGGTCGGCGCACGAGAACCCCGCGCAGGAAGCGACGCCGGCACCCGCGCCGGAAGCCTCGGAAACCGTCGACGCGAAGGCCGATGCGGAGACCGCGGAAGCACAGACCGAGGCGGAAGACCAGGAAGACCTGGCGAGGCTCGACGGTATCGATGACGCCGCTGCGACGGGCGACGCCGGCAAGACGGTGACGTCGGCCGCTTCCGGCTCGCTGCTCAGCTACGCCGATGGTGAGAAATCCGGGGAAGAAGCCGGCGTCGAACCTGCTTCCGAGGACAACCGAGCAGCGGCCACCCGGCAGGCGGCCGAGCGTGCCGATTCCGAGGCGCGGCAGCCGGTCGAACGGCCAGCGACCGAGCCGGTCGCCGAAAAGCCGGCGCGCGATGCGACGGCGGATGATGACAGCAGGACCGCCGACGATTTCCGCGATGCGCAAGACAGCGAGGATTGGGCCGGCTCCGACGCCGACGCGGCGACGGCCGCGGAAGAACCGGTAACGCCGGCGCGGCCACGCCCGGACGTGCCGCCGCTGAAACTCGCAGGCTTTGTGCCCTCCGCCTTTTCGACCGGAGAGGAAGCCAAGGCGCCCGATACGTCCATCCTCGCCAGGCTGCCGGTGCCGCTGCTCATCCATTCGGGTGACGAGCTCCATTACGCCAATGACGCCTTCCTCGAGCTCACCGGCTACGATGTGTTGGAAGATCTCGCGGATGCGGGCGGCCTGGGCGCGTTGTTTGCCGATCCCTATGCCGAGGATGCCGCCGCGGACGAAAGCGACCACTCGCTGAAGCTCAAGAGCCGCCAGGGCCAGGAATTTCCCATCGAAGCCCTGCTTCGTTCGGTGCCATGGCGGGGCGGCAAGGCGCTGATGCTGGTGGTGCGGCGCTCCGGCGAGGACGATGCCGCGCATTTCACCGCCGCCAATGACGAGCCGGCGCTGCAGCCGGACGTGCCGGAATTGAAATCGCGCATCGCCGAGATGCGCACCATCATCGACACCGCCACGGACGGCGTCGTGCTGATCGGCCGCGACGGCAACATCCGCTCGATCAGCCGGCCGGCGGAAGCCCTTTTCGGCTTCGACAGCGACGAGGTCGCCGGCAAGCCCTTTGCCTCGCTGTTCGCCATCGAAAGCCAGCGCGCGGCGCGCGACTATCTCGCGGGCCTTTCGGAGCCGGGCGTGGCGAGTGTCTTGAATGACGGCCGCGAGGTCATCGGCCGCGAGGCGCAGGGACGTTTCATCCCGCTGTTCATGACCATCGGCAGGCTGCCGAACGACAGCGGCTTCTGCGCCGTGGTGCGCGACATCACGCAATGGAAGCGGGCCGAGGAAGACCTGACCCAGGCACGCGCGGTTGCCGAGCGCGCGTCCTCGCAGAAGACGGATTTCCTGGCCCGCATCAGCCATGAGATCCGCACGCCGCTCAACGCCATCATCGGCTTTTCCGAGCTGATGGTGGACGAGAAATTCGGTCCGATCGCCAACGACCGCTATCGCGACTACCTGCGCGACATCAACCGGTCAGGCAATCATGTGCTCGACCTCGTCAACGACCTGCTCGATATCTCGAAGATCGAGGCCGGCCAGCAGGAGATGGATTACGAGGCGGTGTCGCTCAACGACACGCTGGCCGAGACGGTGGCGATGATGCAGCCGCAGGCCAATCGTGAGCGCGTCATCATCCGGTCCAGCTTCGCCTCGCGGCTGCCGGAAGTGGTGGCGGATTTGCGAAGCGTGCGCCAGATCGCCCTCAACATCCTGTCCAACGCCATCCGCTACACCCAAGCCGGCGGCCAGGTGATCGTCTCGACCGCTTATGAAGCTTCAGGCGATGTCGTCATGCGCGTGCGCGATACCGGAATCGGCATGACCCCGGCCGAGATCGAGCAGGCGCTGAAGCCGTTCAAGCAGATCAATGCGCTGAAGCGCGGACGCGGCGACGGCACTGGCCTCGGCCTGCCTCTCACCAAGGCCATGGTGGAAGCGAACCGCGCCCGCTTCGCCATCACCTCGACGCCGGGCGAAGGAACCCTGGTCGAGGTCGCCTTCCCCTCGACCCGCGTGCTCGCCGAATAAGATCGTCCTCGGTTCCGGCCAAAGAAAAAGGCGTCCGGGAGGACGCCTTGAGAAATGGGATGCTGTCACAACGGGGGCTTGAGCTGAACCTCAGGGGACGAGGAACGGGATTTCTCCCTCAAGTTACACGCGACTATCGGGGTCGTCCCTTAACAAGTCCTTACCGGACCGCGGAAAAATTTACGAATGTGTACCACCCGTGAAATCTAGGTAAATTCGCCGTACCGATTTCGTTAACCATGCCACCCGTCAGCCCGCCAGCTGCGGCAGGTCGCGGAACAGCTCCAGCGCTTCCGGGTTTGCCAGCGCCTCCTTGTTCTTCACGGCACGGCCGTGAACCACGTCGCGCACCGCGAGCTCGGTGATCTTGCCGGACTTGGTGCGCGGGATGTCGGCGACAGCGACGATCCTGGCCGGCACGTGACGCGGGCTGGCGCCGGTGCGGATCCTGGCGCGGATGCGCTTTTCCAGATCCTCGTCCAGGCCAACGCCGGCGGCCAGCCGCACGAACAGCACGACACGGACATCATTGTCGAAATCCTGGCCAATGCAGAGCGCCTCGAGGATTTCCGGCATCTGTTCGACCTGGTTGTAGATCTCGGCCGTGCCGATCCGGACCCCGCCCGGATTGAGCGTCGCATCCGAACGGCCGTGGATGATCATGCCGCCATGCGCCGTCCATTCGGCGAAATCGCCATGGCACCAGACATTGTCGAAGCGCTCGAAATAAGCGGCGTGATACTTCTTGCCCTCGGGGTCATTCCAGAAGCCGATCGGCATCGAAGGGAAGGCTTTCGTGCAGACAAGCTCGCCCTTCTCCTGCCGGACAGGCTTGCCGTCGTCGTCCCAGACATCGACCGCCAGGCCGAGACCAGGTCCCTGGATTTCCCCGGTCCAGACAGGCTCGGTGGGAACGCCGAGCACGAAACAGGACACGATGTCGGTGCCACCCGAGATCGAGGCCAGATGCACGTCCTTCTTGATGCCGTCATAGACGAAGCGGAAATCCTCCGGCGACAGCGGCGAGCCGGTGGAGGAGATCGTGCGCACGCTGGACAGATCGTGGCTCGCGATCGGCTTGAGCCCTGCCTTGCGAACGGAATCGATGAACTTCGCCGAGGTGCCGAAATAGGTCATCTTCTCGGCGTCGGCGAAATCGAACAGCACATTGCCGTCGGGGTAGAAAGGCGAGCCGTCATAGAGCAAAAGCGAAGCGCCCGAGGCGAGACCCGAGACCAGCCAGTTCCACATCATCCAGCCGCAGGTGGTGAAATAGAACAGGCGATCGCCGTCGAGCAGGCCCGCGTGCAAACGGTGCTCCTTGACGTGCTGGATCAGCGTGCCGCCGGCCGAGTGCACGATGCATTTCGGGATGCCGGTCGTGCCCGAGGAAAACAGGATGTAGAGCGGATGCGCGAAAGGCAGCCGCTCGAAGCTGACCGTCCTGGCGGCGAATGGCGAGAGCGCTTCTTCGAGCGCCGTCGCCCCGTCGATGGTGGCGGCGACGTCGGCCGAGGTGCCTAGATAATCGACGATCAGCACCTTGCGCAGCGTGGTGAGCTTGGCCGCCACGGCGCGGATCTTGTCGGCCACCTCGATCGCCTTGCCGTTGTACCAATAGCCGTCCGGCGCGATGAACACGACCGGTTCGATCTGGCCGAAGCGGTCGAGCACGCCCTGCTCGCCGAAATCGGGAGAGCAGGACGACCAGACCGCGCCGATCGAGCTCGCCGCCAGCATCGCCGCGATCGTCTCGGGCATGTTCGGCATCATGGCGGCGATGCGGTCGCCGGCCTTGACGCCGAGCGACAGGAAAAGCTGCTGCAGCCGCGAGGTCAGAGCGTGAAGCTCGTTCCAGGAGAGCCGGCGCTCGACCTTGTCCTCGCCGCGAAAGACGATGGCCTCGCCGCCGCCGGTCTTCTGCAAAAGGTTCTCGGCGAAGTTCAACTTGGCGTCAGGAAAGAAAGCCGCGCCGGGCATCCGCTCGCCGTCGATGAGGCCCCGCTCGCCTTTGTCGCCGACAAGCCCGCAGAAATCCCAGACCAGGCTCCAGAAAGCTTCGCGATCCTCGGTCGACCAGCGGTGAAGGTCCGCATAGCTGGAGAAAGCCTCCCCGGCCTTCGCTGCCGCGGCCTTCATGAACGCGGTTAACGGCGCTGCGTCGATCCGCTCCTGCGTCGGGGTCCACAAAGGTGTGTCGGCGGCCATGATCGCTCCTCCCAAAGCGCGTCGCGAACGAGCCAGTTAAGCTCAACATCGCCTATGCCATCGTTCCAAAAACGGCGCGCAACCGTGGACCGGGGTCGTACGGTTCGCTTATGCATATTGCAGCGCAGCAGAGCAAGATTTTGTTCGCGCGACTCATGGCTGTCGCTGCGCAAATGCCATCGCAAGGCCATAAAGACTTGAAAAGCGTCGGCGCTCGGTTACACCCGTCGGGCGATTTGTCGGCAATAGAAGCATACGGGGCGAAATGCCATCATCTTTGATCCGGCGCGGGGTGTGGGCGATCGGCGTTGCCGTGCTCGTCATCGCGCTCGCGGTCGCGGCGTTGCCGCTGATTGCCTCGACCCGCATCGTGCGCGACCGCATCGCCTGGGAATTGAGCGCCTGGAGCGGCTTCAGGGTCACGATCGACGGCTCGCCGCGCATCGAGGTGTGGCCGAAGTTCCGGGCCGTTCTCAGCGACGTGACCCTGTCGCAATGGACAGAGACCGACGCGCCGCCGGTGGTCGAGGCCGATCGCGTGGAAGTCGATCTCTCGGCCATGGCCGCCCTGCAAGGCGACGTCGCCTTCTCGACCGCAAGGCTGGTGCGCCCGACGATCAGGGTGCAGCGCATGGCGAGCGGCTTCTATCTGCCACCCTTTCCGACCGGCGGGCGCATCACGCGCTCGATCGATACCGCGCGCGGTGTGGTCGCTGCCAACCCACAGAAGCCAGACCTCGGCAGATTGCCTTCCGATCCGTTCGGCACGGTCGAGTTCCGCGATGGCCGCGTCGTGACGACGGCCGATGGCAAGGACACCGAAATCCTGAGCAGCCTGAGCGGCCAGGTGAACTGGGAGGCGATGAACAGCGATGCATCGCTGACCGCGACCGGAATCTGGCGCGGCGAGACCGTGCAGCTCGATTTCTCCTCGGCGAAACCGCTGGTGCTGTTTGCCGGAGGCGCGGCGCCCGTCACCCTCTCCTTCAAGGCGGCACCAGCGACATTCTCCTTCGACGGAACGGCCTCGATGTCGGAAAATGCCTATCTGGACGGCCAGGCCAAGTTCGCCGCCCCGTCGCTGCGGCGCGTGCTGGAGTGGACGCAAGCCGGCCTCGCGCCGGGGGCCGCGATCGGTGCGGTCTCGGTCACCAGCAAGGTGAACGCCTCGGCGGGGCGCGCGAAATTCGAGAACACGACCGTCACCCTGAACAACAATCCGGGCATGGGAGCGCTGGATTTCTCCTTCGCCGAAGGGCGCCCGGTGATCGCCGGCACGCTCGCCTTCGATACGCTGGATCTGAGATCTTTTCTGTCGGCCTTCATGCCCGTCGCGCCCGCCGGCGAGGCCGGCCCAGGAGACATCGACACCAGCTTCGCCGACCGTATCAACCTCGACCTCAGGCTATCGGCGGCGCATGCCATGGCGGGACCGGTGCAGCTGGCCGACGTCGCCGCTACCGCGCAGGTCAAGAACGGCCTTGCCGTCTTCGACATATCCGACGCGTCGGCCTTCAACGGCACCATCCAGAGCAGCCTGCGCTTCGACCGCAAGCCGGAAGGCACGCAGGTGGAGCTGCGGCTCCTGGCGTCGGATGTGGATACGGGAGCCTTCGCCACGGCGGCGGGAATGACGCGGCTTACGCCCGCCGGCACCGGCACGGTGTCGGTCATCCTCAAGGGACCCGGCAAGGCCTGGAACTCGATTTTCGAGAATGCCGACGGATCGTTCTCGGCGACTTTCGGGCCGGGCACGCTCAACGGGCTCGACTTGCCGGCCTTCCTGAAGCGCAACCAGCAAGGCGGCTTCTTCGCGCTCGACGACGTCTCCAAAGGTTCGCTGCCGATCGATGGCGCCGAGATCAAGGCAAGCATCTCCAAGGGCGTGGCGCGACTCGACAAGGCCGAGATCAATGCGCAGAAATACAAGATCTGGCTGTCGGGTATTGCCTCCTATGCCGGACGCGGGCTGGCGCTCTCGGGCGGCGTGGTGCCCAGCGGACAGCCGGCACAGCAGCCCCAGCAGGCCAACGGTCAGGCAGCCAGTCCGCCTCCCGCTCAGCTGAACCAGTCGCTGTTCTTCGTCGGCGGCAACTGGAGCGCGCCGTTCATCTCGCCGATCGCTCCCGGCGTTTCGGGCCAGTAAGGCACGGCCCAAAGCGTCCCCGAACCCAACTGCTCAACCGCGTTGCGCGGCCTGCTCGTCGAGCTGGCGCTGGATCTCACGGCGCTTGTTGGCGATCGAGGCGATGATGACGCCGACAGCCACGACCGCGATCAGGATGGTGCAGGCAGCGTTGATTTCCGGCGTCACGCCGAGACGCACCTGGCTGTAGATCTTCATCGGCAGCGTGGTGGCGCCCGGACCCGAGGAGAAGCTCGCGATGACCAGATCGTCGAGCGAGAGCGTGAAAGCCAGCATCCAGCCGGAGATGATGGCCGGCAGGATGACGGGCAAGGTGATCTGGAAGAAGGTCTTCACCGGCGGCGCGCCGAGATCCATCGCCGCCTCCTCCAGCGAGCGATCGAACGAGACCAGCCGCGACTGCACGACGACGGCGACGAAGCACATGGTGAAGGTGATATGCGCGAGCGTGACCGTGAAGAAGCCGCGGTCGAGCCCGACGGCGACGAAGAGCAAGAGCAGCGACAGGCCCGTGATGACCTCCGGCATGACCAGCGGCGCGAAGACCATGCCCGAGAACAGCACCCGCCCTCTGAAGCGCGTGTAGCGCGTCAGCGTGATGGCGGCGAGCGTGCCGAGCACCGTCGCCACCGTCGCCGAGATGACGCCGACGCGCGCCGTCACCCAGGTGGCGTCCATCAGGCCCTGATTGTGGAACAGCGACACGTACCATTTGGTCGAGAAGCCGCCCCAGACGGTGACGAGCTTGGACTCGTTGAAGGAAAAGACGATCAAAAGCACGATCGGCAGATAGAGGAAGGCAAAGCCCAGCACGATCGAGGTGATGTTGAAGCGGCTCCAGGTCGAGTTCATCTGCCCTGCTCCTGTGCCTTTGCCTGCGCCTGCTGGAAGAACATGATCGGGATGGTCAGAACCAGAAGCAGGATGACGGCCACCGCCGAGGAGACCGGCCAGTCGCGGTTGGAGAAGAATTCGTTCCAGAGCGTCTTGCCGATCATCAGCGTCTGCGAGCCGCCGAGAAGGTCGGGAATGACGAACTCGCCGACGGCCGGGATGAACACCAGCAGGCAGCCGGCGACGACGCCGGGCAGCGACAGCGGGAAGGTAATCTTCCAGAAGGCGCCGATCGGCGGACAGCCAAGATCCTCCGCGGCCTCGACCAGCGAATAGTCCATCTTCTCAAGCGACGAATAGAGCGGCAGCACCATGAAGGGCAGGTAGGAATAGACGATGCCGATGAAGATCGCCGTGTAGGTGTTCAAGATCACCAGCGGCTGGCTGATGATGTGCAGCGACATCAGCAACTGATTGAGCAGCCCTTCGGGCTTGAGGATGCCGATCCAGGCGTAGACGCGGATCAGGAAGGAGGTCCAGAAGGGCAGGATCACCAGCATCAGCAAGGTCGGACGGATCGTCGCCGGGGCTCGTGCCATGCCATAGGCGATCGGATAGCCGACGATCAGGGTGAGCATCGTCGAGATCGCCGCGATGATCAGGCTCGTCACATAGGCGTTGAAATAGAGCGCATCCTGGGTGAGCCAGGTGTAGTTGTCGAAGTTGAGCTCGCGGAAGCCGGCGAGGAATCCCGAGATGCCGTCGCTGAAGTCTAGCACCGGCGTATAGGGTGGCATCGAGATCGCCGTCTGCGACAGCGATATCTTGAAGACGATGATGAACGGAATGAGGAAGAAGAACAGCAGCCAGAGATAGGGGATGATGATGACGAGGCGGTTGACGAAGCCTTTCGCCAGCCTCGCCGGCATTGTTGCGGTTTCCGTCGGTGGGGCGGCAGTCGCTGCGATATCGGTCATCTCAGCCTCCTACCTGGTCAACACGACGCCGGCATCAGGCCGGAAGGAGACCCAGGCGCGGTCGTTCCAGGTCAGCGGATCCTCGGTGACGCGCGAGGCGTTCAGCGCGCTCGCCCGCACGATCTGCCCGTCATCGAGCTTGATGTGATAGACGGTCATGTCGCCGAGATAGGCGACGTCATAGACCTCGCCTTCCAGCGCATTGACGGCATCAGCGGGCTTCTTCGAGGAGACCTTGATCTTTTCCGGCCGGATCGCGAAGACGATGTCGGAGCCGGCAGCGGCTTTGCCGCCATTGTCGACGACGATCTCAGCCCCGGTCGCGCCGGTGATGCGCGTCGCGTTTGCCGTATGCTCGGCAACCTTGCCCTCGAACATGTTCACGTTGCCGACGAAATGCGCCACGAAACGCGAGGTCGGCGCCTCATATATCTCGGCCGGCGTGGCGACCTGCATGACCTCGCCCTTGTCCATGATGGCGATGCGATCCGCCATGGTCATGGCTTCTTCCTGGTCGTGGGTGACGACGACGAAGGTGAGGCCGAGCTCCTGCTGCAGGTCCATCAGCTCGAACTGCGTTTCCTCGCGCAGCTTCTTGTCGAGCGCGCCGAGAGGTTCGTCAAGCAGCAGAACCTTCGGCCGCTTGGCGACCGAGCGGGCCAGCGCCACGCGCTGGCGCTGGCCGCCCGAGAGCTGGTGCGGCTTGCGCTTGGCGAACTGCTCGAGCTTGACCAGCTTCAGCATCTCGGCGACGCGCTTTTCGATATCGGGTCCCGGCATGCCTTCCTGCTTGAGGCCGAAGGCGATGTTCTTCTCCACCGTCATATGCGGGAACAGCGCGTAGGACTGGAACATCATGTTGACCGGCCGCTTGTAGGGCGGGATGCCGCGCAGGTCCTGCCCATCAAGCAGGATGCGGCCCGCCGTCGGCTCCTCGAAGCCGGCGAGCATCCTGAGCAGGGTCGACTTGCCGCAACCGGACGCGCCGAGCAGCGCGAAGAATTCGCGCTCGAAGATGGTCAGCGACAGATTGTTGACGGCGGTGAATTCACCGAACTTCTTGGTGACCTTGTCGAACTGGATATATGGCTTGGCGTTCGGGTCGTTCCATGGCGCGAAATCCCTGCGGATGCTGCCAAGCGATTTCATGATCCCCACTCCGTTACTTTTTGATTTCCCCAAAAGAAAGCGACCCCGGCAGTTGGCTGCCGGGGTCGTGTCTCAATGCCTACTGACCGGTGACGATCTTGGTCCAGGTGCGCGTGATGACGCGCTGTGTCTTTGGATCATATGGCTTAACGGTATAGAGCTTCTTGATCGTCTCGGCATCTGGATAGACCGAAGTATCTTCCAAGATCGCCTTGTCGATGAACTGCTGCGAAGCCTTGTTGCCGTTGGCGTAGAGCACGTAGTTCGACGACTTGGCGATGACTTCGGGAGTCATCATGTAGTTGATGAACTCGAGCGCTTCGGCGACATGCGGCGCGTCCGCCGGGATCGCCATCTGATCGAACCACATCTGGGCGCCTTCCTTCGGCACCGAATAGCCGATCTCGACGCCCTGCTTGGCTTCCTCGGCGCGGTTGCGCGCCTGGAAGACGTCGCCCGACCAGCCGATCGCCAGGCAGATGTCGCCATTGGCCAAGGCGTTGATGTATTCGGACGAATGGAACTTGCGGATGTAGGGGCGGACCTTGAGCAACGCTTCCTCGGCCTTGGCAATGTCATCCGGCGAGGTGCTGTTGGGATCGAGGCCGAGATATTTCAGCGCCGCCGGAATGATGTCGGCGGGAGAATCCAGCACATAGACGCCGCAATCCTTCAGCTTGGCCAGCTTGTCCGGATTGAAGAAAACATCCCAGCTGTCGATCTTGTCGGTGCCGAGCGCGGCCGTCACCTTCTTGACGTTATAGCCGAGGCCGACGGTGCCCCACATGTAGTTGACCGAATATTCGTTGCCCGGATCGTATTTGGCGGTGCGCTCGGAGATGACGTCCCACATGTTGGAGATGTTCGGCAGCTTCGACTTGTCGAGCTTCTGGAACACGCCCGCCTGGATCTGGCGCGCCAGGAAGTTCGCGCTCGGCACGACGACGTCGTAGCCGCTGCCGCCGGCCAGCAGCTTCGTTTCGAGGATCTCGTTGGAATCGAAGGTGTCGTAGACGACCTTGATGCCGGTCTTCTTGGTGAAGTCGTCGATGATCGAGCTGTCGATATAGTCCGACCAGTTGTAGACGTTGACAACGCGGTCCTCGGCATGGCCGCCCGCAGTGAAAAGCGTCAGAAATACCGACGTCGCCGAAAGCCAGAGCGCTTTACGGATCATGATGTTCTCCTTTGGTGAGTGTTCCCTTGCCGGCTCGTCGCGATATGGCGGCGCGGCATTGATTTCAGACTATTGGGCTTTCCGGAGGGCAACAAGCGCGACCTGTCGGCGCTGCGCCGGGTTGCCGGTCGGTGGTCAAAGACCTCCCGCAGGGTACCCCTGTAAGGTACCCGGGCGGCGTCAGCGGCGTTTGCCGTGGCGTGGGCAGAGATACGACGATGTGATCCGGCCCTGGTCAGGCCGGCAGAGACACTTGGCAAGATACGCCTGTCTTGTTGTTGCCGTGATCGCAGCCTGCCCGCCCGGCAGCGGGGTTGTCAATGGGGAAGGCTGCCTAAAGCGCGTCGCGCCGAGAGGGATTCAGGCGACGCGTTTTAAGTCTTGGTTTTGATGCATGTCGTTCTCTCAAAACCGCTGCACACTTCTGCGCGACATGCATTGGTCAATTGGGTGACGGCAGGCCGGTGATGCCGGGACGTGCCGGCCGCGCCTGACGTTTGAACTCCAGGCCGATATGGACGAGCAGCGCAGTGACCACGACCGTGCCGCCGATGATGGTGCGCACCGACGGCACCTCGGAATGGACGAGCCAGACCCAGATCGGCCCGAGAATCGGCTCGAAGGTGCCGAGCAGCGCCGCGATCGCCGCCGGCACCAGCCGGGCGCCCATGGCAAAAAAGGCGAGGCCGACGCCGAGATTGACGACGCCGAAGGCGAAGAGAAAGCCCATGTCGCGTGCGGACACCGCAAACTGCGAGGCCTGGGATGCCGCGAACGCACAAGCAAGCAACGCCGCGAGGCAATTGGCCGGCACCATGCGCACATGGGCAAAACGCCGGGTAATCACAGTCGCCACGGAAAACATCACCGCGATCAGCAGCGCAAGGCCGTCGCCGATCGGCGAGACGGCGCCGCCGAGGGATTCGGAGACCATGATCGCGACCCCGGCGATGACCGCGGCAATCGCGACCCAGGTCGCCGGCCTGACACGCTCGCGAAACAAAAGCCACGCAAGGAGCGCCGCCAGCAGCGGCACGCCAGCCTGCATCAGAAGGATATTGGCGACCGTGGTGTAGGCGAGCGCCACGACGAAGCTAGTGGATGCGGTGGCGAAGCAAAGGGCGACGCCAAGCCCGGGCAACCCCATATCGCGGAACAGCTTCAACGTGCCGCGCCAACCGTCGCGCCAGAGCATGAACGCGACGAGGAAGGCCACCGCCCAGAGCGAGCGCCAAAACACCACGGTCCAGCTGTCATTGATATGGATGAAGCGGGCGATGGTGCCGCCAAAACTCCACATCAGCGCCCAGAGGAAGACCAGCAGCATGCCGATCCGCTCCTCGCGCGGCGAGACGTCTGGCAGGGCGACGCGAGGCGATGCGGTATCGGTCATGGACATGAGTGTCAGCGAGTTATGTGCGCTATGGTGCACCAAAGACAACAGGAACTCTGCGTCTCAAACGACAGGACTGTGTCTCAATCGCGTAGCGCAAAGCAGAAAGCCGGGCGTGATCCAGCATTCACTGAAATGTGGGACAACGTCGCCGCGGTTTACTTCAGCACAGGTCGGACCTGCACCGACGCGCAGGTCCGGCGGCGTGTATCAACCCTGGAAATCGAAGGCGCTGAGGCCCGTCACCATCTCGTCAAGGCCGAGCGGGCGCGTCACCGGCGGCTCTGCGCGCGCCAGGCAGCCGGCGCGCTCGCAAAGCCTGCAGGCGGGGCCGACCGGAGTGGCGAAACCTTGCCCGGGCTTGCCGGAGGATCCGGCCGGCAGCGCCGCGCCATAGACGATCTCGTCGCGAAAGCCGATATCGCAACCAAGCAGGAGCGCGGTGCGGCGCGGCCGTTCGGAGAAGACGCCTTGCGGGCCTTCCAGCGTGCGGGCGATGCACAGGAACTCGGCGCCATCGGGCATTTCCACCGCCTCGACCAGGATCTGGCCCGGCTGCGAGAAGGCCGCGTGAATCGGAAGCTTGGGGCAGCCGCCGCCGAAGCGGCTTTGCGGATAACCCTGGCTGCCGGCCTTGCGGAAGCGGTTGCCGGCATTGTCGACTTCCAGCATGAAGAACGGCACGCCCGCCGCGCCCTGCCGCTGCAGCATGGTCAGGCGGTTGGCCGCCTGTTCGAAAGAGACGCCGAAGCGGGAACGCAGGACGTCGATGTCATAGCGGGCGCGAACGGCGGCGGCATGGAAAGCCTGATAGGGCATCATCAGGGCGTGCGCGGCATAGCGGCCGAGCTCGAAGCGGGCGAGCCGGCGGGCCTCGTCCGTGCCGAGCTTCAGCCCCTGGATCTCGCCCGCGACGGCCACCGACATGCGCATCAGGCTCGCCTCCATGGCGACTTCGCGCAGTTGATCGAAGGGCGACAGCCGCTCCGACAGGAACAGGCGCTGCGAATGGCGATCATAGCGGCGGCGCCAGTTGGGCATGGTGGCGACCGGCAGCACCTTGACGACGATACCGTGCTCGCGCCTCAACCAGGCCTTCAGCGCGCCGAACAGATCGTCGCCGGGCTCGAGGAGCGATGTGAAAGCCTCCGCCTCCTCCTCCAGCGCAGCAAAGTGGTTCGGACGGCGTTCGAACACTTCGTGGACTTCGTCGGCGGGCAGGCGCGCGCCGGACAGCGCGGTCGCCCTGCCCTCCTTGGCCAGCAGCTGGTTGAGGTCGGACAGGCGCTCGGCCTGCTCGCGATAGGCGCGAAAGAGTTTTATCATCGCGGCCGAAGCGTTCGGCGCCGTCTCGGCGAGGTCGATCAACTCCTGATCGCCTGGAAGTTCACCAGCCAGCAGCGGGTCGCCAAACACCTCCTTCAGTGCTGCGACCGATCCTCTGGCCTCACCTTGTAATTCGTGCGGATCCACCTTGTAGACAGAGGCCAGCTTAAGGATGAGTTGCACCGTCAGCGGCCGCTGGTTGCGCTCGATAAGGTTGAGGTAGGAAGGCGAGATGCCCAGCCCTTCGGCCATCGCCGTCTGGGTCAGCCCCCTGGCGTTGCGCAGCCGGCGCAGCCGAGGCCCGGCAAAGATCTTCTGGTCGGCCATCGCTTCCACCCTTGACAAGAATTTACAGGCGCATCGAACCCAGCGCCCGGTTTGCCGCTTTTACAATCATGACAAATTTACAGAGCGGACTTGTCAATGGCAACACAGCTTTTCCTATATTTTCGGCGCGAAATGGCGGTTTCTCTGGTCTATTTCGCGCTGCAATGTAAATGATGTCATACACAGACGTCGCGGGATATGGATTTGCGATGCGGCGCTGAAGCAGTTTTCAAACGATCCGGAGTGACCAATGACCGATTTTTACAACCTCATTCCCTCCGCGCCGGAAGGCCGCTTCGACGGCATCGAGCGCCCCTACTCGCCAGAGGATGTGAAGCGGCTGCGCGGCTCCGTGCAAATCCGCCAGACGCTGGCCGAGATGGGCGCGAACCGGCTGTGGAAGCTCATCCACGAGGAGGATTTCGTCAACGCGCTCGGCGCGATGTCCGGGAACCAGGCCATGCAGCAGGTTCGCGCCGGGCTGAAGGCGATCTATCTCTCGGGCTGGCAGGTGGCCGCGGACGCCAACACGGCTTCGGCCATGTATCCGGACCAGTCGCTTTATCCGGCCAATGCGGCGCCGGAACTCGTCAAGCGGATCAACCGTACCCTGCAGCGCGCCGACCAGATCGAGACATCCGAAGGCAACGGGCTGTCGGTAGAGACCTGGTTCGCGCCGATCGTCGCCGATGCCGAAGCCGGTTTCGGCGGTCCGCTCAATGCCTTCGAGATCATGAAGGCCTTCATCGAGGCGGGTGCCGCAGGCGTCCACTATGAGGACCAGCTGGCGTCGGAGAAGAAGTGCGGCCATCTCGGCGGCAAGGTGCTGATCCCGACGGCGGCGCATATCCGCAACCTCAACGCGGCGCGTCTGGCGGCCGACGTGATGGGCACGCCGACGCTGGTCGTGGCGCGCACGGACGCGGAAGCGGCGAAGCTCTTGACCTCCGATATCGACGAGCGCGACCGGGCTTTTGTCGACTACGACGCCGGCCGCACGGTCGAGGGCTTCTATTATGTGAGGAACGGCATCGAGCCTTGCATCGCGCGCGCCGTGGCCTATGCGCCGCATGCCGACCTGATCTGGTGCGAGACCTCGAAGCCGGATCTGGCGCAAGCCAGGAAGTTCGCCGAAGGCGTGCACAAGCATCATCCGGGCAAGCTGCTCGCCTACAATTGCTCGCCGTCGTTCAACTGGAAGAAGAACCTCGACGACGCAACGATCGCGAAGTTCCAGAAGGAGCTTGGCGCGATGGGCTACAAGTTCCAGTTCATCACGCTGGCCGGCTTCCACCAGTTGAACTTCGGCATGTTCGAGCTGGCGCGCGGCTACAAGGACCGCCAGATGGCGGCCTATTCGGAACTGCAGGAGGCCGAGTTCGCGGCGGAAGCCAACGGCTATACCGCGACCAAGCACCAGCGCGAGGTCGGCACCGGCTATTTCGACGCCGTGTCGATGGCGATCACCGGCGGCCAGTCTTCGACCACCGCCATGCATGAATCGACCGAGCACGCCCAGTTCAGGCCGGCGGCCGAGTAACGGATAACGACCAGAGGAAACGCCCGCAGGGCATCTACATCGAGGAGAAGACCAATGGCATCGATAAGCCGCGTCAAGGAAAGGGCGGAAGAGCAATCCAGCGCGATGAGCGTCGACCAGCAGGCGACGATCCGCATGCTTGCCAACGATCTGCACAGGCTCAACCAGTCGGTCATGAAGGCAGTCGAGGCCGGCGTCTCGGTGGAGCTGGTGCGCTCGGCCCGGCACCATGGCGGCGACGGCAACTGGGGTGACCTGCTGATCCCCGTCATCGTCACCCATCAGAGCCATACTTGACGTTACGTCAACAGTCTCGGCGACAGTCTCCCGCGCGTTATACGTTCGGGAGACTGTCGCATTTTTTCGATTTGTCTCGCCGCTGAGAGGCACGACTTGCGCTGAATTCAGGATTTTCTTGCTATATTCTCAGCCTCGACCGTTTCAGCTTGACACCGGCCGCGATCTCACTCAATTCTGCCTCAGGTTTCAACCCTGCATTGAACCAGAGTGCCTGCCCGCCGATGTGTCCCGCCGACCGTGACGACCACTCCGAAAGACATCCAAGACCGGCAGCCCGCGCCGGTGCGATGGCGGCGGACTTTTCGAAGGTGCTGGTCGTCGGAAAATCATCGATCAACAGGGTGGTGGTGTCGAAAATCGTCGAAAAATCGGGCCTGAAGCCGATCTCGGAATCGCCCGAGGCCGCCGAGAAGACACTGGCCGGCCAACTGCCCGGCGCGGTCATCCTCGACGGTGGCCCCGACAACAAGGATTGCGACCGGCTGATGTCGGCCATCGACGCGCTGCGGCGCGTCTCCGGCAAGCCGCTGCCCGCGGTTATCCTGCTCTCAACCAGGAATGGCACACCGGAGAGCCTTGGCCTGTCGAGCGCGGTCGATGCGGTCGTTGCCAAGCCGATCACGCCAGAGAGGCTGCAACCGGTGGTCGATCGTCTGACAGGGCGCGGCTAAGTTAGAGCGTTCAACCGGCCTTTGCGATAGCCTCGACAAGGCGCGGCAACTCGCCGAGATGAGCAATCTGGCGGAAACGCGGCGCCTCGACAGGCGCCTCGGCATATTCGACCGCCCAGGTCAATTCGTGCGGCACATGGATGCCCCAACCGCCGGCCTCGATGGCGGGAACCACGTCGGACTTGAGGGAATTGCCAACCATCATGCTGCTCTGCGGACCACGGCCATGGCGGCTGAAGATGCGGGCATAGTTGGCGGCCGTCTTGTCGCTGACAATCTCCACCGCGTCGAAGAGGTCACCCATCCCCGACTGGGCAAGCTTGCGTTCCTGATCGAAGAGGTCGCCCTTGGTGATCAGCACCAGATGATAGGAGCCCGACAGCGCCTCGACCGTCTCGCGCGCATGCGGCAGCGGCTCGATCGGGTGGCTGAGCATCTCGCGGCCGGCGGCCAGGATCTCGCCGATGATCGAACCAGGCACCTCACCACCGGTGATCTCGACCGCCGTCTCGATCATCGACAAGGTAAAACCCTTGATGCCGAAGCCGTAGAGGGCGAGGTTGCGCCTTTCCGCCTCGAGCAGCCTTGCCGCAATATGCTCATGGTCGCCGTGCTCCGCCAGCATTTCGGCAAAGCGCTTCTCGGTCATGCGGAAGAACTGCTCATTCTGCCACAGCGTGTCGTCGGCATCGAAGCCGATCGTGGTCAAATGAGAGGCGGGCCCGTTCTTCATGACGGCCGGTGTACCTGCTGTTGCGGCGCGCCGCCAGCCTGAAGACGGATGGGTGGTTGTCCCGCCTCCCCTTTCCTTTCCCCGTGGTGCCCGGCTATAGTCCGAAATCCGCAACACAATCTGGTGAATGATGCCGCCTGAGAAAAAGGAAGTCCGTCCGTCAAGCCGGGGGGGACGCGCCCGCACGCCTGCCTTCCTGAAAAACGAACGCGGTGTGAAGAACTGGAAGGAAGCCAGCGCCTGGCTGGAGTGGCGCGGCATCGAGGACATCGAATGCATCACGCCGGACCAGGCCGGTGTTGCCCGCGGCAAGATGATGCCGTCGAAGAAATTCACCTCCAACACCTCGCTGGCGCTGCCGTCAGCCGTGTTCATGACGACGATCTCCGGCGGCTACCCGGAAGACGGCAACGGCTTCCACTATCCCGAAGACGACGGCGACCTGAAGCTCTTGCCCGATCTCTCGACGCTGACCGTCGTGCCCTGGGAAGAAGACCCGACGGCCGCGGTGATCTGCGACCTCGTGCACCAGGACGGCCGCTCGGTCGAGTTCACGCCGCGCAACGTATTGAAGCGCGTGCTTGCGGCCTATGA
This sequence comes from Mesorhizobium sp. M2A.F.Ca.ET.042.01.1.1, assembly GCF_003997405.1. Taxonomy (NCBI): domain Bacteria; kingdom Pseudomonadati; phylum Pseudomonadota; class Alphaproteobacteria; order Hyphomicrobiales; family Phyllobacteriaceae; genus Mesorhizobium; species Mesorhizobium sp. M2A.F.Ca.ET.042.01.1.1. Next base: position 19,147 of record NZ_RZRX01000020.1, on the reverse strand, counting down.
CGAGCGCGGGCTCAAACCGGTCGTGGCGCCCGAGATCGAATTCTATCTGGTGCGCAAGAATCCCGACCCGGACTATCCGCTGACGCCGCCCGTCGGGCGTTCGGGGCGGCCGATCGGCGGCGGCGCCGGCTATTCGATCGCCGGCGTCAACGAGTTCGACGAGTTGATCGACGACATCTACCATTTCTCGGAGCGGCAGGGCTTGGAGATCGACACGCTGATCCATGAGGAAGGCGCCGGCCAGCTCGAGATCAATCTGCGGCACGGCAACCCGATCGAGCTCGCCGACCAGGTGTTCATGTTCAAGCGCACCATCCGCGAGGCGGCGCTGAAGCACGAGATCTACGCCACCTTCATGGCAAAGCCGATCCAGGGACAGCCGGGCTCGGCCATGCATATCCACCAGTCTGTGGTCGACAAGAAGACCGGCAAGAACATCTTCTCGGCCGAGGACGGCTCCGAGACAGACGCTTTCTTCCACTTCATCGGCGGCATGCAAAAGCATGTGCCGAATGCGCTGGTGATGTTCGCGCCTTACGTCAATTCCTACCGCCGGCTGACGCAACAGGCCTCGGCTCCGGTCAACAACAAATGGGGCTACGACAACCGCACCACCGCCTTCCGCGTGCCGCGCTCGGATCCGGCCGCGCGGCGCGTCGAAAACCGCATCCCGTCGTCGGACGCCAACCCCTATCTGGCGTTGGCCGCGTCGCTGGCCTGCGGGCTGATCGGCATGATCAAAAACGTCAAGGCTGAGCCGCCGGTGCTGACCACGGCCAATGCCGACGAGATCGACCTGCCGCGCAGCCTGCTGGAAGCGGTCGACCTGTTCGAAGGCGATCAGGAGCTCGCGGCCATCCTCGGCACATCCTTCGCCGCCACCTACGCAGCGATCAAACGGGCCGAATTCGAGACCTTCATGGAAGTGATCAGCCCGTGGGAGCGGGAATATCTGCTGCTCAATGTGTGAGTGGCGACTTCGTCGCGTGAATGGTGAGTGGTGAATGGTGAGTAGTTTCATCTTGGATGGTTGAACGCGGCCAGCAGGCTTGTCCGAGCTATTCACCATTCACTATTCACCATTCACTGGTTTCCCATGCCCTACCAATCCCCCATCTCTCCCGGCCGGTCCTGGTATGAGGATACGGTCGGCCCTCGCCCCGAATATCCTTCGCTCGACGGCGACCGGACCTGCGACGTCGTCATCGTCGGCGGCGGCTTTACCGGCCTCTCGGCTGCAGCCCATCTGGCCAAGGCAGGCGCAAATGTCGTGCTGATCGAGGCCTATCGTTTCGGCGACGGCGCATCCGGGCGCAATGGGGGCCAGCTCGGCACCGGGCAGCGTGCCTGGGCGGAAGAGTTGGAGGCCGAATACGGGCTTTCCCGCGCCAAGGCGCTGTTCGACATGGCGGAAGAGGCCAAGGCGCATCTGCTGGACTTCGCGGCCACCAACGCGATCGACATCGACTATATGCCGGGCCAGCTTTCCGTGGCGCACAAGAAACGTTACGTCGACGACTACAAGCGCCACGCCGAGATCATGGCGACCCGCTTCGGCTATCCGCATTTAAGCTTCATGGACCAGGCGGAGACGGCGCAGCGGTTGGGCTCGTCGCGCTATTTCGGCGGCACCCGCGACATCGGCACCGGTCACATCCATCCGCTGAAGCTGGTGATCGGCACGGCGAAAGTGGCGGCGGCCGCCGGCGCGCATCTCTTCGAGCAGACGCCCACCACCGGCATCGTTTCCAGCGGCGGCAAGGTGAAGGTCACGACGCCCAGGGGCACGATCACGGCCGACAAATGCCTGATCGGGGTCAATGCCTATGGCGGCAATCTCGAGCCGGTGAGCGCGGCGCATATCATGCCGATCGGCTCTTTCATCGGCGCGACCGTGCCGCTCGGCGCTGCTTCCAAAGTGCTGCCGGGCGGCGAGTCCGTCGACGATTCCCGTTTCGTGGTGCGCTATTTCCGCAAGTCGAAAGACGGCCGGCTGTTGTTCGGCGGCCGCGAGGTCTATGCCGTCAACGATCCAAAGGACATCCATATCCACATCCGCAGGCAGATCGCCGAGCTCTACCCGGACCTCAAGGATGTCGAGATCACGCATGGCTGGGGCGGCTATGTCGGCATCACCATGCCGAGAAAGCCGTTCGTGCGCGAAGTGATGCCGAATGTGATCTCGATCGGCGGCTATTCCGGCCACGGCGTCATGCTGTCGAACTTCTTCGGCAAGCTCTATGCCGAGACCGTTGCCGGCAATCGCGAGCGCCTGAAACTGATCGAGGACCTGAATATCCCCGCCTTCCCGGGCGGCCGCCGCTTTCGCGCGCCGCTCTTGTTTCTGGCGCTCAGCTGGTTTGCGCTGCGCGACAGGATTTGAGGCTGGCGCCCGGTCGAGGCGCCGATTCGACGATGGCGGCTTCCACGATGCAGGTTGTGGAAGTCTTAACGGACGCGCAGAATTTCGCAATTTGGCTCACTCATGCCATAATCAGCAGTAAAAGATGCGATCATGGGCGAAAATTCCGGGGATTTCGCGGGCCTTGTCCGCTGTGATTTCGGGACCGATGCCGATCGATGCCAACCCTCGCGGCAATGATCGAAAGAACGTCGGCCCGCTTGTTGGAGGTGGTTTGAGTGAACGAGCCCTTCAGTTTCGGCACGCCGGAACGGCAGCGCTTCACAATGCAGTTCGGCTATAACGTACGGCCATCCTTCTGGCAGAAGGTGCAGTCGAACGCGCATCTGGTCATTGCAGCGGTGGGCACGGTCGCGCTGCTCGGCGTAGCCGCGGTGGCGCTCTGGTTGTGCATTCCGGGCAGCGGCCGGCAGGTTGCCGCTGCCAGCGCCGAGCAGACCGTGCCGACAATCCCGGTGAAGACCACGAAGATCGCTCCGGCGGCAGCGGCGGTGACCGTGGCCCCGGCACCACAGGCCGCGCGCAAGGCGGATGCGGTTTCGTCGGCAACAGCGGCCCGCGAAGCCAACATTCCGGCGCTGGCGTCGAACAGCCCCCGCTGGACGGCCCCCGACTCCAAATCCCCATCGGAGCCGGCAGAGGATCAACCAGCTCCATCGAAGCAGGCCGCCGAGCCTGGCGCTGCGCAATCAACCGACACGGCCTTCGCCGAACCAGCCGCGGAGAACGACGCCTCGGACGCACTGTCGCAGGTTGCCGCACCCGCACCGGCTGGCGAGACGGCCGCGAAGACGCCAGGCGACAAGATGGACGGCGCCCAGACCGCCGCCATTCCAGAGGCCAAGCCACAGGCTCCCGATGCCGATCCGCCGGCAACCGACAACGCGGCGCAGTCCAAACCGAAACCTCAAAAGGTCGGCGCGGCCGCCAACGGACGCATTTTGAGATCTGTCACCATGCGTTCCGGCCCGAAGAAGGGCGCTGCCGCAATCGCCACGGTGCCCGCCAAGGCCTCGGTGCAGGTGATGAGTTGCAAGCAGTGGTGCGAGATCGTCTATAACGGCAAGCACGGCTGGGTCTACAAGAGCTACGTCAAGACGGGCGCGTGAGGCCGTTGTGCCGGCGGCGCCCGCGGCCGAACCGCGACGCCCGTCAGCCGCCGAAGAGGTGACGAAGTCGCTGCCGCCAGCGATCATGCCTGCGCTTTTTGACGAACTCCCGATGCTCCTCGAACGGCACTTTGAAAAGGCCGCAAGTCTGGCAGCCTTCCTTCTTCCCGCAAGCGGGGATCCAGCATTTTACATCATGTGTCCAGGCGAGCGCCAAACGTTCCAGGTGAAGACTGGAAGAACTCTTGAGAAGGATGAGTTCGCCTGGCGCGGCAGTGCGCCTGAGATGATCGGAAACCTCTTTCGGCGTCCGCAGTTCGACGAACCGGCCGCTGTCGCGATCGGCCTGGCTGGCTTTCGAGCGATGGGCATGCTCCCCGACATAGATCACCTGGTCGGCAATCTCGCGCGCACTTTCATAGGCGCGCGCATATTTCGCGTTCGAGCCGCCAAAGTCCGACAGCTGGCCAAGCACGATCCGCTTTCGCCCAGCCGTTGATCTTGCCATCATGTCGAAGGCGAGCGACAGCGAATGCCAAGGGGCCTTGGCGGTGTCGACGACGAAATGCGGTCCTCCATCGACGACCAGGACGCGACAGCGGTTCGCCAACGGCTCGAATGCCGCGATCCTGGCCTCCACCATTCGCGCTGGTACGCCAAGCTCGAGCGCGGTCGCGGCCGCGGCAGCCGTCGGCAGCCAGAAATGCTCTCCCGGAAACTGCGTCTCGAGCTTCAACACCCCGGCCCGCCAATGAAGCGTGAAGCTGAGCGTGCGCGGATAGGCAGCGCTGATATCGGCGACGCGATAGTCGGCCGTTTCCGACTCGCCGAACGTGACGAGGCGATGCGCACCGCCGGATGCCATGGCCAATACATTGGGATCGTCGGCGTTCAGTATCGCCAGCCCGTCAGGCCCCAGCGCCTCGACCAAAGCGCGTTTTTCCCGAGCGACGTTCTCCAAGGCCTTGAAACTGGAAAAATGCTCAAGCTGCACCATAGTGACAACAGCCACATGCGGCTTGAGCAGCTGTGCCATGGGCCTGATCGTATCGACGCCGGAGGCGCCCGCCTCGAAGACGACATAGTCGACCTCGCCGTGCTTGTTCATGTGCCTGTAGAGTGTGCTGACCAGTGAATTTATCGTGTTGGCCAGAACCCGCGTGTAGGTCCGCCCGTGGCCGGCCAGAATGTGCCCGAGCAGGCTCACGGCGGTCGACTTTCCCGAGCTGCCGGTTACGCCGATGAAGGTGGCCTTGCTCCGCGCCCTTGCGCGCCTGGCCCGGTAGATCTTGAGGCGTTGCCCCAGGTCCTTGCGAATTCTCCGCAGTCCGGCATTCATGGCACCCGCCTCATCCAGGCACCGTTATGCCTTTCGCCGGATCGTCAAGTCAAACTCAAGCCGCACGTGATCGACTAGACACAGCGGCCGCCATCGACCTCCAGCGCCACGCCGGTGATGAAGGCGGCCTCGTCCGAAGCCAGCCACAGTGCCGCATTGGCGACGTCGAGCGGTGTCGAGAGCCGGCCGAGCGGAATCGAGGCGCGGAACTTCTCGCGTATCTCCGGCGTGTCGGCGCCCATGAATTTCTCCAGCATGCCGGTCTCTCCGGCAACCGGGCAAAGGCAGTTGACACGAATGTTCTTCGGCGCCAGTTCGACGGCCATCGACTTGGTGGCGGTGATCGCCCAGCCCTTGGAAGCATTGTACCAGGTCAGTCCCGGCCGCGGCCGAAGCCCTGCGGTCGAGGCCGTGGTCAGAATGACGCCGCCGCCCTGCCGATCCATGATCGGCACGACGGCGAGCGCCGCATGATAGATCGCCTTCATGTTGACGGCGGTGATCAGGTCGAAGGTTTCCTCGTCGACGCCCAGCATATCGCCGTTGCGGTGGGTGAAGCCGGCATTGTTGACCATGATGTCGATGCGGCCGAACGCGCTCTTGGCGGCGTAGACCATCTCGTCGAATTCGGAGCGCAGGGACACGTCGGTCTGGGTCCAGATCGCGTTGGCGCCGATCTCGTCGGCCACCCGCTCCGCGCCCTTGGCGTTGAGATCGGCGACGACCACGCGCGCCCCCTCTTCGGCAAAGCGCCTGGCCATGCCCTCGCCGAAGCCCGACGCGGCACCCGTGATGATGGCGACCTTGTTTTCCAGACGCATGGCTTTCCCGCTCATTGGATTTCCGCAGCCATCTCCCTTAGCTTTCGTCACATTCACGTTCTATGGTGCAGGCGCGAACGCTGCCGGAGGCCATGGCTTGCCGACAAGCCTGCCGGCAGTGCGCGAGTGTCGGGAAACATGTGGACCGATGCAAGTGCAAGCGATTGGTCCTAGCCTGTGACACCATGGCACTGGAAAATTTAAATCGATTAGAATATACCAACCACGCTGCCGCCATCAGGCATCAAATCGGACTGACCATGACCAGCCAGATCATTCCTGTCGATCCCTTCGACTTCATCATCTTCGGCGGCACCGGCGACTTGTCGGAACGCAAGCTCCTGCCGTCGCTCTACCATCGCCAGCGCGACCATCAATTCTCCGAACCGACGCGCATCATCGGAACGTCGCGCGCGAAGATGAGCGACGCCGAATTCCGGACCTTCGCCAAGAAGGCGATATCCGAGCACGTGAAACCGGAGGATGTCGACGCCAAGGAGCTTGAGACTTTCTTGGCGCGGCTTTCCTACGTGTCGGCTGACGCGACCACAGGGGCCGGCTTCGGCGAGCTCAAGAAGGCGATCGGCGACAGCGACCGCATCCGCGCCTTCTACCTCGCGGTGGCACCGGCGCTGTTCGGCGACATCTCGCACAAGCTCAAGGAGCACAAGCTGATCACGCCGAATTCGCGCATCGTGCTGGAAAAGCCGATCGGCCGCGACCTCAGCTCGGCGCGCGCCCTCAACGACGCGGTCGGTGGCGATTTCGACGAAGGCCAGATCTTCCGCATCGACCACTATCTCGGCAAGGAAACGGTGCAGAACCTGATGGCGCTGCGCTTTGCCAATGCGCTCTATGAGCCGCTGTGGAATTCGGCGCATATCGACCATGTTCAGATCACCGTCGCCGAGACCGTCGGGCTCGAAGACCGCGTCACCTATTACGACAAGGCCGGCGCGCTGCGCGACATGGTGCAGAACCATATTCTGCAGCTGCTTTGCCTCGTCGCCATGGAAACGCCGTCGTCCATGGACGCCGATGCGGTGCGCGACGAGAAGCTGAAGGTGCTCAGGGCCCTGAAGCGCATCAACGGCAACGGGGCGCCCAAGCATACGGTGCGCGGCCAGTATCGCGCCGGCGCCTCGGCGGGCGGTCCCGTCAAGGGATATGTCGAGGAACTCGGCAAGGATAGCAACACCGAGACTTTCGTCGCCATCAAGGCCGAGATCGGCAACTGGCGCTGGGCCGGCGTTCCCTTCTATCTGAGGACCGGCAAACGGCTCGCAACCCGCGTCTCGGAAATCGTCATCGAGTTCAAGCCGATCCCCTATTCGATCTTCGGCGACAGCGCCGGACCGATCTTCGCCAACCAGCTGGTGATCCGTCTGCAGCCGAACGAGGGCGTCAAGCAATACATCATGATCAAGGATCCCGGCCCGGGCGGCATGCGCCTGCGCCAGATTTCGCTCGATATGAGCTTCGCTCAGTCCTTCGACACGCGCGCGCCGGACGCCTATGAGCGGCTGATCATGGATGTGGTGCGAGGCAACCAGACGCTGTTCATGCGCCGCGACGAGGTCGAGGCGGCCTGGAAATGGATCGATCCGATCCAGAACGCCTGGGAAAGCGCCAGGCAGGAAGCCCAGGGCTATACGGCCGGAACCTGGGGGCCGTCGGCCTCGATCGCGCTTATCGAACGTGACGGACGGACATGGCACGAGAGCAATTGAGCGAGGTCAGCTACGGCTGGAACGGCTTTGCCGATCGCCAGGATCTCGCGACGGCGCTTGCCGGTGAGATCGCGGACCGTTTGACCAGGGCCATCACAGAACGCGGCGCCGCGCTGCTCGCCGTCTCCGGCGGGACCACGCCGGCAAAGCTGTTCGCCGCGCTCTCGACCACGCCGATCGCCTGGGACAAGGTTATTGTGACGCTGGTCGACGAGCGCTTCGTGCCGCCGTCCTCGCCGCGATCGAATGCCGGGCTGGTGGCAGCGAACCTGCTGCAGAACAAGGCCGCGGCGGCGCGCTTCGTGCCGCTCTACCATGAGGCGGCAAGCATCGAGGACGCCGCGGCGGCGGATAGCGAAGCGCTGCGGTCGCTGCCCTGGCCGCTCGACGTGGTCATTCTCGGCATGGGCGGCGACGGCCATACGGCTTCGTTCTTTCCCGATGCCGGCAACCTCGAGGAGTTGCTCGACCCCGCGTCAAAGCGCATCGTGCTGCCGGTGCACGCGGCGAGCGGCGGCGAGCCGCGGCTGACACTGTCGATGGCGCGCATCGTCGCGGCCGGCTTCGTCGCGCTGCACATCGAAGGCGAGGACAAGCGCACAGCGTTCAACGGCGCGATGGGTCCAGGCGCGAAAAAGCCCATCCGCAGCGTGCTCGAGGCGGCGCCGGGACGGATAGAGGTGTTCTGGGCACCCTGATTTCATACGAGGACAGCCCGGCGGCAGGGGAGGACGCTTACCGGGCTCGAAAGGACGGACCATGACAGCCAGACGCGATATCGAAGCCATCACGGAACGCATCCGCCAACGTTCAAAAGCCGGGCGAGAAGCCTATCTCGGCCGCATCGCCGGAGCGTCAAGCAATACCGCCAATCGGGCGGTGCTGGGCTGCGGCAATCTCGCCCACGGTTTTGCCGTGTGCAGCCCGTCGGAAAAGATCGCGCTCGGCGGCGACCGCGTGCCGAATCTCGGCATCATCACCTCTTACAATGACATGCTGTCGGCGCATCAGCCGTTCGAGACGTTCCCGGCGCTGATCAAGGAAGCCGCGCGTGAAGCGGGCGGCATCGCTCAAGTCGCCGGCGGCGTGCCGGCGATGTGCGACGGCGTCACCCAAGGCCAGCCCGGCATGGAGCTGTCGCTGTTCTCGCGCGATGTCATCGCCATGGCGGCGGCGATCGGCCTGTCGCACAATATGTTCGACGCCGCCGTCTTCCTCGGCGTCTGCGACAAGATCGTGCCAGGACTGGTGATCGCGGCGCTCACCTTCGGGCACCTGCCGGCCGTCTTCATTCCGGCCGGGCCGATGACGACCGGCTTGGCGAATGACGAGAAGGCCAAGGTTCGCCAGCTCTATGCCGAAGGCAAAGTCGGCCGCGCCGAGCTGCTCGAGGCGGAATCCAAGTCCTATCACGGGCCTGGCACCTGCACCTTCTACGGCACGGCAAATTCCAACCAGATGCTGATGGAGATCATGGGCCTGCATACGCCGGGCGCCTCCTTCGTCAATCCAGGCACGCCGCTGCGCGATGCGCTGACCAGGGAAGCGGCCAAGCGGGCGCTGGCGATCACCGCGCTCGGCAATGCCTACACGCCGGTCGGGCGCATGATCGACGAGCGTTCGATCGTCAACGGCGTGGTCGGCCTGCACGCCACCGGCGGCTCGACCAACCATACGATCCACCTGATCGCCATGGCCGCGGCTGCCGGCATTGCGCTGACCTGGCAGGATATTTCGGACCTATCAGAAGCCGTGCCGTTGCTCGCGCGCGTCTATCCGAACGGGCTCGCCGACGTGAACCATTTCCATGCCGCCGGCGGGCTCGGCTTCCTGATCCGCGAGCTGCTCGACGAAGGCCTGCTGCATGAGGACGTGCAGACGGTGTGGGGCGAAGGCCTGCGGCCCTACGCGGTCGAGGCTAGACTTGGCGGGGACGGCAGCGTGGTGCGCGAAGCGGCGCCGCTCGTGAGCGGCGACGAGAAGGTGCTGGCGCCGGTCAAGAAAGCCTTCCAGCCGACCGGTGGCCTGAAAGTGCTTGGAGGCAATCTCGGCCATGCCGTCATCAAGACCTCCGCCGTCAAACCGGAACGCCGCATCATCGAGGCGCCGGCAAAAGTGTTCGACAGCCAGCAAGGCCTGAACGACGCCTTCAAGGCCGGCCAGCTTACCGGCGACTTTGTCGCCGTGATCCGCTTCCAGGGCCCGAAGGCGAACGGCATGCCGGAGCTGCACAAGCTGACCACCGTGCTCGGCATCCTGCAGGATCGCGGCCAGCGCGTGGCGCTGGTGACCGACGGACGCATGTCGGGCGCTTCCGGCAAGGTGCCGGCGGCGATCCATGTGACTCCGGAAGCGGTCGAGGACGGCCCGATCGCCAGGATCCATGACGGCGACGTCATCCGCCTCGACGCCGATGCCGGCACACTCGAGGTGCTGGTGCCGGGAACGGAGTTCGCGCTGCGCCGCACCGCGGACGCCGATCTCATCGGCAACGAGTTCGGCTTCGGCCGCGAGCTGTTCGCGGGGTTCCGGCAACTGGTCGGCCGCGCCGACCATGGGGCGGCGGCGTTCGGAAGCGCCTGATCTCGTTTCGTGTGAGAAGCTACTTGCGCCAACTATACAAAATTTTGTATAGTTGCTGGCGTGAAGACGCTTAAGTTCTAACGCTGCGGCGCTACAGCAATCTCATGAAGGACTGAAGGCTCCTGAACCTCGTCATTCCAGGGCGGAGCAAGGAGCGTAGCGACGCGCGCAGACCCTGGAATCCATGCGTTACCTAAACCGAAATGTGCAACGGTGCAGAATTCTGGACCGCCGCGACGCTTCCAGGTCACGGAATGGATCCTCGGGTCTGCGCGCGTCGCTACGCTCCTTGCTCCGCCCGTGGATGACGACCGCGATAGGCGTCTCGGCCAATCGCCAAGGCATGGAACGCACACCAACCAACCCGGTCAAAACGTCAGTGTTAAGGTACTAGGCCAGTGAGCAAAGAAACGTTTGCAAGTGTGTGGGACGCCATCGAAGACACTCCCGCCGAAGCCGGGAACATGAAGCTCCGCTCCACGCTCATGATGGCCCTGGAGAAGCACATTCGAGCAAGGGGCTGGACGCAGGCCGAAGCCGCGCAGCGGCTTGGCGTGACGCAGCCGCGCGTATCCGATCTCCTGCGCGGGAAGATCAACCTGTTTGCCCTCGACACTCTCGTCAATATGGCGGTCGCGGCCGGGCTTCATGTCGAAGTGCGCGTCTCGGAAGCTGCCTGATCGGCGCCATGTGCACCGTGTTGCCGAGACGGCATTCCGCGATCCGTTCGCGGAATGCCAGGGCAGCCAGACCGGAAGGCAGGCAGGCTGCGGTTACTACTGAACGGTGATCTCGCTCCGTTCGCCGGCCTTGATCGTCACTGGCATTTCCTTGTCCTGGCCCTGGTCGGAGGCGTGCCGCACGACGACATAATCGCCGGCGGGAATCGTCTGCTGCCAGCTGTCGCCATAGCTCAAGCCCAGCGACTTGCGCTTGCCCTCTATGTCCTTCTTCGACGAGAACACCTCGATCGAGTAAGCGCCGGGCGCCGACATCGCCAGCACGCCGGCGTCGAGCGTGACCTTGATGTCCTGATTGTCGCCGGCCTTGATGGTGAAGGGCTGCTCGGCAACGGCAAGATCGAGCGTGGTGAGCGCGACATAGTCGTCCGGCGGCAGCCAGAACTTGCTGTCGGGACCATAGGAGTGCTCGACGCTCTCGCGGCTGCCGTCGATCTTCTTCTTCGCCTTGACGATTTCGAAGCTAATGCCGGAATTGTCGGCCTTGTCGCCGCCTGCCGTATAGAAGGCATTGAGCACGGCGTGCCCGACGCCGACGACGACATCCTTCTCGACCGTCTGTCCGGCAGCAAGCTGGATGGTCTCGGTTACCGTGCCGGCGCCGATCTGCACCGTCACCTTCTGCTCGCCGGCGGGGACAGTCGCCTTGGCGTCGCCATAGTGGGTGGTGCTGCCGCCGGGATAGGCGAAGTCGACACGCGCCTCGCCGCTGATCTCCGATCCCCGGCTCGCATGCGGATGGATAACCAGCGTACCGCCGTTGAGCGTGAACAGCGGCTTGTAAACCTGGCCGGCCTCTATTTTGATCTTCTGCTCGCTTCTTGCCTCGTCGTCGCGGCCGACGACGATATAGTCGCCCGGTTCGAGATTGGTTTTCAGCTCGCCATACTCGGTCATGACCTGATCGCCGCGCGATCCGTCCGCATTGGCCTTGTAGATTTCCCAGGCATTGCTGTTGTCGGAGATCTCGGGACCCCCCTCGGCCATGACCACACTCGGCATGAAATTGAATTCAGGCTTGGCGGGCTCGGGCGCTGGCGCGGGTGCCGGAGCCGGCTCTGGCGCCGGCGCCGGAGCCGCCACGGTCTCGACCAGCGCGTCCTGCAGCGCCTTCTCGTCGGAGGCCTGGATGTATTTTCCGCCGGTGTTTTCGGCGAGGCAGGCGATCTGCTTGCCTTCGTCGGCGGTCAGGCCGAAGCCGACGACATCGGCGGTGAAATCAACGCCGCTTTCCTTCAGCTCCTTGCCGAGCGCGCAGGGATCGCCGCCGCAGGTCTCCAGCCCGTCGGTGATCAGCACCACCGTTGCCTTGTCCTCGGTGTATTTCAGCGCCTCGGCGGCCTGCTTGACGGCGGCCGTGAGCGGCGTCTTGCCCAGGAATTTCATGCTGTCGGCGGCCGCCGAAATGGCGCTGGCGGATCCGGCCTGCGGCGGCACGATCAGCTCGATGTCGTCGCAGCTGCCCTTGGTGCGATGGCCATAGGCCATGAAGCCGATCTCGTCGTCTGCCGGAACCGATTGCAGCACCGTGCGCAGCGATTCACGCGCGATCTCCAGCTTCGGCTTGCCATCGATCTGGGCCCACATCGAGCCTGAAGCGTCCAGAATGATGATGACCTTGTTGGCGGCAAAGCCGAAACTGGTCATCGACAAAAGGAGGGCCGCCGCAGCGACGCTCCGTATCAGTCCCGCCATGGATGTCTCCTGATTGTTCCCTCGTCCGCGCCCGGAAAGCTATTTTAGGTGGCGCCGGGGGACAAGCCCAGCCGTTGCATCCGCCCCTCTGCCGGGTTTTGAGCGCATCACGATAGCGCCGGGCGGCCTTCGATCTTGGCGGCATGGCCGCGACGGCGCGTGGATTCCTCGGCTGGCGCCATGCCTTCGGCGACGCCGCACCGACGATCGGCGTGGCCTTTGCCGGCCAGGACCCGTTCACCATCGCCGGGACGCCGATCGTGCGTGACGCCGCTCTGATCGACCTTGGCCTCGACATCCAGACCAGCGCGGCCGCGCGGCTCGGCATCAGCTATTTCGGGCAATTCGGCGGCGGCACGACCAGCCAAGCCTTCAAGGCCGGGCTGCATGTCGCCTTCTAAAACTCAGTAGGTGGTGCGGCGCTCTTCCGATGGCGGGCGGCCGAACTGCAGCCGGTAGCTCTGCGCGAAATAGGAGTGCGAGGTGAAGCCGGTGGCGATCGCCACGTCGAGGATCGGCATGTTGGTCTGGCGCAGCAACTCGCGCGCCCGTTCGAGCCTCAGCCGCATGTAATAGCGACCCGGCGTCACGCTGAGATGGCGCAGGAACAAGCGCTCGACCTGACGCACCGACAGGCCCGCCGACTTGGCGAGCTGCACGGCGGACAGCGGCTCGTCGAGATGGTCGGCCATCAGCTCGACGATGCGCCTGAGCTTCTCCGACTTGCCGGTGAGATCGCGCTCCGGTCCGACGCGCTGGCGGTCGCCGGCCGAGCGGATGCGCTCGTGCTGGAATTGATTGGCGACGCCATTGGCCAGGTTGGAGCCGAAGTCACCGCGGACGATCTCCAGCATCAGGTCGATCGACGTGGTGCCGCCGGCGCAGGTGTAGCGCTTGCGATCGATCTCGAAGACATTGCCGGTGCAGTTGATGTCTGGAAAACGCTCCATGAAGCCGGCGCGGTTCTCCCAATGGATGGTGCAGCGATAGCCGTCGAGCTGCCCGGCCTCGGCCAGCAGATAGGAGCCGACCGACAGCGCGCCGAGCGCATTGCCGCGCCGGCCCCAGCTGCGCAAAGCCGCCAGCACCTTGCTCTTGCCGGGGAATTCCGTGGTGAGCCCGACCGAGACGAACAGGATGTCGACCGGCGGCATGTCGGCGACCGAATAGTCGATCTTCAGCGGCAGGCCGTTCGAGGCCATGACCGCGTCGCCGTCAGCCGAAATCGTCGTCCAGCCGTAGAAGTCGCGGCCGAGCAGGCGGTTGGCCGAGCGGAAGCAGTCGATTGCCGCGGCCAGCGAGAACATCGAGAACTTGTCGACGAGCAGGAAGCCGAACTGACGGCCGCCCTGAACGGGATCGTTCGTGATCGGCCGTTCGACAGGAGCAGTAAGGTTCGGCAAGGATCTGCTTTCGATCAGAAGGACGGCCGCTTCAGCCCGGCCGCGAGGTAGGCGGAAGCTACAGTGTTCGCCATCAGCATGGCAATGGTCATCGGCCCGACGCCGCCGGGGACCGGCGTGATGGCGCCGGCGACCTTGGCCGCCTCGGCATAGGCGACGTCGCCGACCAGGCGGCTTTTGCCCTCGCCCTTCTCGGGCGCCGGGATGCGGTTGATCCCGACGTCGATCACGGTCGCGCCGGGCTTCACCCAATCGCCCTTGACCATTTCCGGGCGACCGACGGCGGCGACCAGGATGTCGGCGGTGCGTGCCAGCGCCGGCAGGTCCCTGGTGCGGCTGTGGGCGATGGTGACGGTGCAGTTGGCGGCGAGCAGCAGATTGGCCATCGGCTTGCCGACGATGTTGGAACGGCCGACGACAACGGCGTTGAGGCCGGAAAGATCCTTGCCGCGCACGCGTTCGATCAAAAGCATGGAGCCCGCCGGCGTGCAGGGCACGAAGGCCGTGTCAAGCTCGCCGGTGCCGAGCTTGCCGACATTGATGAAGTGGAAGCCGTCGACATCCTTCTCCGGCGCGATCGTTTGGATCACCTTGCCGGCGTCGATATGGCCTGGAAGCGGCAGTTGCACGAGGATGCCGTGGATCGACTTGTCGGCGTTGAGATCGCCGATGATCTTCAGCAACTGTTCCTCGCTGGTGTCGGTCGGCAGCGTATGCTGGAGCGAATGGAAGCCGCATTCCTTGGCGGTGCGCGATTTCGAAGCGACATAGACCTGGCTTGCCGGGTCTTCGCCGACGATCACCACGGCAAGGCCAGGCTTGGTGGCTCCCTTGGCCGACAGCTCCGCGGTCAAAGCCTTGACCTTCGAAACCACATCCTCGGCGACACTCTTTCCGTCAATCACTTCGGCCATCACCAACCCTCAGCTTCGCTACGAGGCCGGTGCATGGCCTCATTCCTCGATCGGCATTGTCGATCCGCCAAAGCGAGACGCTTGCGGCCGCAATGCAGCGCGGCATTTTCACGAAAATTCGACAGGGCAATCCCGTCAAAGCGTCGTCGGATGCCGTAAACCCGAAACCGGCAGCTTTTATCGAACCGCAAGCGGTCAAGAAATATGGGGTGTCAATAATGTGACGCTTCAGAAATAGCGACGGCGCGAGCGGCTTTCGGTCAGCTCGCGCACCGCCTCGCGGAATTCGCGCAGGCTGGCGCGGATCTCGTCGATCTCACCCTGGTCGGCCGACGACTGGCGGGCGTCGCCCGGGACTGGCGGTTGCGGATCGTAGGAGGCGGGCGATGCCGAATATCGATCTTCGTACGGATCGGTCCGGCCATGGGCCGGCCGATAGGAATAGCCCTGCCCGTATGGCGGCTGAATATTCTGCCGCGCCGAGGGTTCAGCCCCAGGGTAGCGTTCCTCCCGGCTGGGCACGCGCCAGGCGCTTTCGGGCGGCACAGTGTCCAAATCCACCGTTTCAGCCGGCTCGCGGCGCACGACATAGCGGAGCGCCGAGGCAAGCGACCCGAAAAGCCCGGGACGGACGGCGTCATTGTCCGGCATCGGTGGCGGTGTGACGGGTTGGACCGCGGGCTGCGCAGCCACCGACGCAGGCTGAGGGGCCGGAGGCGAGGCAGGCGGCGGTGTGAAAGACGCGGCTGGCGACGGCGTGAATGCCGGAGCCGGAGGCGGCGTAAATGATTTGGCCGGAGGTGGCGTGAAAGGGGGAGCGGGAGGCTCCGACGTGAAAGACGCGGCCGGCGGTCGAGTGACTGGCGGGGCCGGTGGCGGCGTAACTAGCGGCGGCGCCAGCGGAGCGGCACGGTTGGAAACGTTCCCCACCGTTGGAGCACGATCCCCGGCCCGGCGTCGCGAGCGCGTGTCGGCCGTCTCGCGCAGGCTCGCATAGACCCCGCGCAAACCGCCAAGGCCGATGCCGGCGAACAGGCCGGCAAACAGACCGGCCAAGGCCATCACGGCGCGCGACGGACCCTTGGCTTGCAGCGGCGCATAGGCCTCCGAAATGACGCTGATGTTGGCGGTGTTGATGTCCTTCTGCTCGCCGGTTTCCTTGGCCCGCAGCAGGAACTGCTCATAGACGGAACGCTTGGCGGCCGCCTCGCGCTCCAGCTCGCGCAGCGAGACGAGGTTGTTGTTGACGTCGCCGCTCTGCACCTTGGCCTGCGCCAGGCGCGAGGAAAGGTCCTGCTCGAGCTGGACGGAGCGCTTGAGGTCGACCTGCAGCGAGGATGCGATGCGCTGCAGCTCGGCGCTGATGCGCTCGCGCGCGCCGGCAAGCTGGGCATTCAGCGCCTCGATTTCCGGATGGCGCGGCCCGAGCTTGACCTCGGCGCGGTCGGCTTCCTGCTTCAGCGCGGCATATTGCGAGCGCAGCTCGCTCATCATGTTCGAGTTGATTTCCTCCGGCAACGTGCCACTGAGGATCGAATTGACGTTCAGCGAGCGTGCCGAGGCGGCGCGTGCGTTGAGCTCCAGCGTGCGGGCGCGGGCGACGGAAAGCTGCTCGTTGAGCTTGAGCATCTGGTCGTCGCTGATCAGGTGACCCTGCGCGTCGACGAGATCGTGCGTCGCCCGGAAATCCTCGACGTTGCGTTCGGCCGTCTCGACGCCCTTGCGCAATTCGTCGAGCCTGGCGGTAAGCTCGTCATTGGCGCGGCCCGCGGTGCTCGACTGGATCTCGCTGGAAATCTGCTTGAAAGCCTTGACCATGGTGTTGGCGATCAGGGCGGATTTCTCGGCGTTCTGCGTCGTGGCGCTGACTGAGACCACGAAGGTCTTGCCGCCACGCTCGACATCGAGGCTGTCATACAGTTTGCCGACCGCCAGCGCGCGCTTGCGCGCTTCGTCCGCAGCACCCGCATCCTGCCGCGACAGGATCGAGCGGAGCGTCGACATCAGGCCGAAGCCGCCATTGCCCTGGCCGTTGAACTCAGGATCATTGGTAAGGTTGAGATCGGTGACGACCTTGTTGAGGACAGTGCCCGACGTCAGGATGCGGACCTGGTTCTCGACGATGGCAAGCGTCGCATCCGAGGCGACCACGTTCTGTGTCAGGTCGCGGTCGGTGAGCTTGAGGTCGCGCGGGTCGACGATGACGTCGGTGGTGGCCTCATATTTCTTCGGCGTCGACAAGGCGATAGCGACACCAAGCGCGGCGCCCAGGATGGTCGTCGACAGGATCAGCGCCTTGGATCGCGTGATGCCGTGCACGACCTGCATCGGGTCGACCAGCGGCTTCCATTCCTCGGAAACGTCGCCGGCAGATGGCCGGCTCGACTGAGGTTCGGGGGCAGCTTGCGGTTGCTGGCTCTCCGCAGGAGCTTCATGGAGCGGCTCGGGCGACGCAGACCGATTTCCTCCGCGCCAGTCATGTTCGGTCTCGACCGGCTGGGATTGCGCTTGTCCCTGATCGCGGCCAAACTCGCCGGTATCATCGGGCCGCGGATTCAACTTCCCTTCGCGTTCGGAACGCGCGGCGCGGTGGCGCGCTGCGGCGTCCTCGCGCCATGAGGAGTCGGCCCTGTCGCCAATCGAAACGGTGTTGTCCTCGCCGCGCATAGCCTGGCCGAGCGCCAGCAGGGAACGCTCGCGCCTCCAGTCATCACGGTTATCCCTGTCGACCATTGTCCTGGAACTTGCTCTCTGGCGGCGCGGGCGCGGCGGATGGGCCAATCGTTAAGTCACGCTAAACGGGCATAGGAAACAAACGGTTAATTTCGCACCCGGGCTCGCACGGTTTCTTGCCTTGTTCGCGGCATTTCGGCGCCGCCGGGGCCGCCGCCAGAACGCCGCGTTAAACTTTCCAGCCTATCTATCGCCCCCGACATGACCCAGGCCAGCGACATGCCGCAGAGGCGGAGCTTCGCGCGGATCGGCCACTTCGTGGCCAGCCGCCGGAAGCTGGTATTCGACTATTTCTCGGCAATCAGCGGCGCCGGCGGCCGCTTGGTGTTTTCGCTCGCCTATTTCATCGCTCTGGCCAACACGCTCTCGATCGCCGAGTTCGGCATGTTCGCGACTGCCTCTGCCGCCGGCATCATGCTGTCGCGCATCCTGGCCTTCGGCTTCATCTCGGCGCTCTACCGCACCGCCACGATCCGCCCCAACCTGATCGGCACCTTCACCGCCGGTTTCCTGCTTCTCGGTGTCTTGTCGCTGCCGTTCCTCGCCGCAGCCTCCTACATCGTCTACCTGATCTTCTTTTCAGGAACCGTGCCGCTGTCGGCCTTCGCGGCGGTCGTCTTCGCCGAGGCGCTGTTGTGGCGGCCGGTCGAAGTGGCGCTGATCGTCAACAACGGGCTCGGCAAGTTCGGGCGCGCTGCGGTGCTTGCCATCCTGGCGACGGCGCTCAGGGCCGTCGGCGCGGTGCTGTTCATGCTCGGCGCGCAGCATACGATCGGCGTCTGGTCGCTGTTCTACATCGGCGCCAACGCCGCTTCGCTGATCGTCGCCTTCGTCTTCTTCTATCCGCGCCAGCGGCTGAGGCTGCGCGCCGAGCTCTATTTCAGGCGGCTCGCCGATTCCATCTATGTCGCCGGTTCCGAAGTGCTGTTCTACCTGCAGATGGAGTTCGACAAGCTGCTGGTGCTGTCGATCGGAGGGCCGCATCTCGCCGGCATCTATGCCATCATCATGCGGCTGGTCGATCTCACCGCGATCCCGATCCGCACCTTCTCAATGATGCTGGTGCAGCGCATGATGCGGGCGCCGGAGCTGCTGTCGCGGCTGGCGGTGAAGAGCGGCATCGAAGGCGGCGTGTTCCTGGTCTCAACGCTGGCGCTGGCGTCGCTCGGCATCGTGCTGCACTTCTTCCCGAATGCGCTCGGCAAGAATGTCGCCGAGGCGGCACCGCTGGTGGCGCTGGCGGTCTGCGTGCCGGGACTGCGCAACCTCGTCGAATACCAGGCCGAGCTTCTCTTCGCGCGCGGCCAGACGGCGGTGAGGGCAATCAATCTTGGCCTGCTCGCCGGATTGAAGGCGGTTTTGCTCACCTATGTGCTGACGACGATCCCCGACACGGCCAATCTGGTCCTGTCGCTCAACATCGTCTTCCTGCTGCTCTATCTCGCCTCGATGCTGCTGACCTATTCGGCGATGCGCCGGCCGGCCAAGGCGATCTGATTCAGGTGAGGCCGGCCTGCAAATGGCGGCTTCCTGCGCTTCCGGTGCTCATATGTGGACGGCCCCCTGCTTGCAAGGCTTTGGCTGGAGATGATTTGACCTGATCGCTTGCGCTCATATGTCCGGCCTTTTGCGCGCGGATTTGTGAGCGCTGGCCTAGA
>NZ_RZRX01000209.1:0-11546 GCF_003997405.1 Mesorhizobium sp. M2A.F.Ca.ET.042.01.1.1 | reverse complement strand
TTTCAGCGCGGTCGACGACCATTATCTCAATGCTCGGGCCGACGGCATGGACATCGTCGGCCCGAGCATTGAGATAATGGTCGTCGACCGCGCTGAAATCGGCGGCGATGGTGGCCGCGGCCGCGATGACCGCTGAGACCGCGTCGTCGCCGCCCTTGATCAGCCTTTCGACCTCGCCGGTTAGGCTGTCGTCGGCGGCGATGTCGCGCAGCGCTGCGACGATGCCGCGGTCGCCGGCGGAGAGATTGTTCTCGGCAAGCGTGCGGTCCATGCGCGCCTGGACGCTGGCGACGGCGCTGCGGAAGCGCTCGAGCTCGCCTTCGATCTCACCGGCCTGCAGGTGCCTGCCCGGCCCCTGGATCTCCGGCGGGAAATGGGCGAAGGCCGGCCCGACCGCCACGCCCTCACTGGCGGCTACGCCCTGGAGTTTCGGCGTTCCATCCGCCGATGCTGCAGCCGGTTCCACGGGCTCCGACGCCAGTGCGACGGCTGCGGTTTCAGAGCCGCCCTCACCCGCTTCGCTCTCGTCGTCGAGACCGGCGCGCGGATTCTCCAGATAGCCGATCAGCGCCTCGATCGCCTCGATGGCGTCGGCGCCGTTGGCGCGCACGGTGACTTCCTGGTTTTCCTTGACCGCCAGCAGCATCAGTTTGACCGAGCTCTTGGCGCTGACCGCCTTGCCGTCCTTGACCAGCTCGACATCGGATTCGAAACCCTTGGCGAGTTTTACGAACCGCGTGGCGGGACGGGCGTGCAAACCTTCGTGCACTCTGACGATGGTCGAGCGTTCCATGGCAATACTCTAGGTTTGGGCGCTTATCGACAGACAGCGCGGATATTATCAGGCGGCGATGGTGATGACAGCGCCCGGTGTGAGCGCCGCCACGAGCGCTCCGGTATCGACCTCGGATGCGCAAACCTCGCCCGGCCTTTCGGCCTCGGATGCTCCGTTGAAGGAGATCACGACATGACCCATCTCGCGGACTTTGCTCCAGGCCGTGGAACCGACCGCCGTTATCGTCGCCGAGACCGGCCCAAGTGTGATGGAGGCGCCTGTTGCCGGCGCATCGTCGCTCGGGCCTTCCTCCGTCTTGTGCAGCACGGAGACCTCGGCCAGTTCGGGAGGCGCGCCATCCGCGAACAGGATGAGCACGCCGCCCTCGGCGAGGTCCGCCACTTCGGGTCCAATTGCCGTGACCCGTGTCTTGAGAAGAACCGACATATGGCGAACCTCGTTTTTTACTGATGTTTTAGAACACGATCAGGGACACGACCCATGCGATCAGCACGGAGACCGGGCCCATGATCTGGCGGCTGATGAGCACCGCCGGCACGCCGATTTCGATCGTCTTCGGCTTGGCCTCACCGAGTGCCAGACCGACGGGAACGAAGTCGCAGCCCACCTGGGTGTTGTAGGCAAACAACGCCGGCAGCGCCATTGCGGGCGAGATGGTGCCGTTGGCGATCTGCGGGCCGATGATGGCGACGCCGATGACCTGGGCGATGACCGCGCCCGGCCCCAGGATGGGCGACAGGAACGGCAGGCCGCAGATGGCCGAGATGATCAGCAGGCCGACAATGTTGTTGGCCAGCGGACCCATCGGCTGCGCCAGCACGTCACCGATGCCGGTATAGAGGATGAGGCCGATCAGCATGGTCACGAAAGCCATGAAGGGCAGCACGTTGCGGACGACTTGGTCGATGGTGCGGCGGCCGGAGTTGAAGAAGATGCCGACCACGCGGCCCATGACGCGGCCGATCGAGCTGATCAGGCCGATAAGCCCGCCTTCGCTCGGCAGCGGCTCGGCCGCCCTGGCTGTGGTGTTGTTGCTTGAACTCATCGATGCTGCTCCCCCCGCAGTGGTGACCGCTTCGGATCCGTCCGCCATTGCGACATTGGCCGGCTTCACGCCCGAAACGTAGATGTCTTCCGTGATGAACTGGGCGAGCGGACCCGCCTGGCCGACCGGCGTCAGATTGACGGTCGGGATACGCTTGCGCGGGTAGACGCCGCAGCGCGCGGTGCCGCCGCAGTCGACGACGACGACCGCCATCTCGCTTTCGATCGGCGGCGACTTGAAGCCGTCGACGGCCTGGGCGCCGGTCATGTCGGCAATGAGCTGCGCCACTGGATGGATGCCGCCGCCCGTTACCGACACGACCTTGTTGCGCTGCTCGGTCGGCTCGATGACCAGGGGGCCGCCCCAACCGGTGGAGCCCCTCGAGATCTTTACTGCCTTGTATGTCTTGGCCATGGTGTCCTCCCGCCCTTAGAGCTCGACGCCCTGGCGGCGTGCCATGATGGCCGTGATGCGCTCGGTCAGGATGCCTTTCAGCAGGATGACGACGAGGCCGACGATGGCGTACCAAATGGCCACCTTCACGTGATAGCCATTGGCGATGACGCCGCGCTTCTCGAGGTCGAGCAGCGCCACCAGCATGCCCCCCCAGACGAAATATTCGCCCGGGTTGATATGTGGGAAGAGGCCGAGCGGCGGATGAACATAGGACACTGCCGCGTCATAGAAGGCAGGCTTGTGCTTTTCTTCCAGAAAGGAGCCGAAGGTATAGGCCATCGGGTTGGTGAGGAAGAACACCGAGAGCACAGGCAGCACGGTGTAGCGGGTCAGCGCGATGCGGCCGGCGCCACGCGCCAGACCGTGGACGCGCTCCTCGCCGACCAGCTCGGTGACGGCGTAGAAGGCCGTCATCAGCACGACAAGGGTCGGGATGATGCCGGTGACGAAGCCGGCGAACACTTCGCCGCCCTTCTGGAAGATGCCGATGAAATATTTGCCGATCGCAGTCAGCCAGCCGAGCTGCTCTTCCTGCTGCACATTCTTCAGCTGTTCCTTGAGCTGATCGGCGGTGACCGGCGCGTTGTCGGTCGTGGCCTGCGCCAGGACCACGAGATGATCGGTGGCATGCTCGACGCCGAGCTTGCCGTGCCAGGCAGCATCCGAGACCATGGTGCCTGCGACATGCAGGTTGTGCACCGCGAGGTCCGCATGCTGCGCTAATAGTGTAATTACAGACATTTCTCCTCCTTATTACCCCTGCCGGTCATTCCCAGCCGGCTGCCGGCGTCGTTTAAGCCCTTGCTATGTTCAAGCCGGCCAGGCCCGGCTTCTTCCCCGGCTCCGACCGTGCGCGGTCGATCTGCTCGATCGCCCGTTTCACAGCCTCGGCCACACCGGGTTCCCCCTCCCCCATGATCGCAGGGTTGGACCGGAGTCGATCGAGGGGGATGCCCTCGAATTCTTCATGTCGCTTGAACTTGGTCAGCACCGAACGGCCGCTCATGACCATCATGCGGCGCACGATGAGATCCGGCGTCACGACGATGAGCGCGATGGTGCCCTTGGCCAGGCGTCCGCGGAAATTGCCCGCGCCGACGAAACCGTCCTTGTACTGGCTGGTGACGCCTTTGAAGACATCCGAATAGTGCCGCATCTGCAGCCAGACGCCCAATGATTGCAGCGCCCATACAACAAACAGCAGAAGCAGTGCCCACTGCCAGATCGCCATTTCGGTCTCCTCCCGATTCTCTTCCTCCGGCACATATTGGACGGAGGAGAGATGACCCGAAAGTGAGAACATTTGTTTCCTCGAATGTCAACATGTATTATATTAGCGACCATAACGCTCCACAGCCGAACGGCCGATTTCGGCATCGGCGGCGCTGTGCTAGCCTGTTGTCAAACGGGATGTGAGACATGGACCTGCCCTTCAGGCACGAACTGGCGCTTATGCCGGACCTTCGCCACCGGCTGCGGCAGCTGCGCTGGTTCCGCGCCACCTTCCGCAGCAGCGCGAAGGTGGTGTCCGAGACCTTCGGCGTGCGCTTCGAGATCGACGAGGCCAAGCTGACGCGCGCCTTCCTCGACTGGATCGAGGTCATGGAAGCGCAGAAGCGATTCGCTGATGTGGATCGCGCGGACTTCATCGTCTTCGCCGCCGGACTCGTGCTGCGCGAGTTGATCCGGCAGGCGCCGGCGCGGGAGGTCTCAGGTCTGAAGGAAATGATCGAGACCGAGGCAAATGCCGGCACGGCGGAAATCGTGCGCTTCTGGCCGGAAGGTTTCCTCTATACCAACTACTGCGTGTCGGCGATCCTAGCCGTGCACGAGCAGGAATTCGGCGCCGCGCCCAGCATCGACAAATGCGCCGACGACCTGCGCACCTGGTGGTCGTACCGCGAGAACGCAACGGAAATGCCCGCCTATGCCGTAGCCTTCCTCGACCGCTTCCTCGGAGCCGAGCCCAACTGGCTCACACCCGACCGCGCCCAGTCACGCCAGGCCATGCAGCGCGCGCTCGGTTCTTCGCCGGTCAGCGAGGCGTTGCGCCAGCTTTGAGCCGCTGGAGACGTAATCACCCGCTATTGAACATCTGACTTTTTATCGATAGCGATGTGCCCATTGGCACAGAGGCCGGGAGAAGCGCGTGGCGCAAACCAGACTGATGATTTTCGATTGCGACGGCGTTCTCGTCGACAGCGAACCGTTGGCCGCCAAGGCTTACGAGCGCGTCTATGAGAAGCACGGCATGCCGGGCGTGCATGGCGGCATCATCGCGCAATGCATCGGCATGAAGCAGGCCGACATCATCGTGAAGATCAAGGAACTGACCGGCCACCAGTTCCCCCCGGCGGCCGATGGCGACATCTGGGCCGAGACCAAGTTGCTCTTCTCCGAGGAGTTGAAGCCGACGCCGGGGATCACGCCATTCCTCAACACGCTTGCCGGAAACCGTTGCGTCGCCTCGTCGTCCTCGGTCGAGCGCATCAACCACAGTCTGTCGGTGACGGGATTGTCGCGCTTCTTCGGCGAGGCGATCTTTTCCTCCTCGATGGTGAAGAACGGCAAGCCAGCGCCCGACATCTTCCTCTACGCCGCCGAGAAGATGGGCGCGAAGCCGCCCGACTGTATCGTGGTCGAGGATTCGCCTTTCGGCGTTCAGGGCGCGGTGGCTGCCGGCATGATCGCGATCGGCTATACCGGCGGCGGTCATACCTATCCCGAGCATAGCGCGCGGCTGAAGGCTGCAGGCGCCGATTTTGTCTGCGCCGACTGGCATGAGGTTGCCCGGCAGTTGGCGGAGCTCGGCGTGCCGGCTTAAGCTAGCGGAGACTGGGGAAGCGACGCCGGGTCCAGTCCCCCGGCGGGACCAATCCCCCTACACGGAAGTTGAAGGATAGGACCCTCGTCGCATCGGCGTCGACCTCGCAGCGGAAGCTCAGATCGTACCATTGGGTTGTCGTGCTGAAGGCGGCCTGCGGAGGGTTGAGAACATTGCCCTGCTTCAGGGGGATGGTCGGCAGCCATTTCGGCGCGTAGTCGGCACTTTGCAGTTCCTGGTTCAGGACGTTGGCGCAAAGATTGGCGATGCGTTGATCGCGCGGCACGTTCTCCATCGAGCTCGTAGCCTGCATATTGCCGGTCGCACCCGGCGAGTAAAGTTTCCTGACGCCCGGCAGGCCGGAATAGATCGGCGCTCCCGCAGCCGCGCTGTCGGCTGGATTTGATCTCCCTGGGTTCAAGCTTGGCGCTCTCAAAGCTCTTGCGGATTTGAACTTCATCGCCTTGGAAGGCTTAGGCTTTGCCTTTTCGGCCGAGGATGGAGGCGCGGGCTTGTCGCCTGACTCGGCCGTCAATGGCTTTAACGGCACGGCCGCTTGCTGCTCGGTGGTTTGCGGCGGCGTCTCTTGTTTGTCGGTCTGCTGCTTGTCGGCATCCTTAGTGGTTTGTTTCTCCTCGCTTTGCGCGGGTTTTTCGTCCGACGCTGCGGTTGCCGGCTTCTCTTGAGCCTTATTGGAATCCGGCTGCTGCTGCTCGGGCGTTGCAGGCGAAGCGGGCTGGCCGGGCGCGGGCTTCGGCGCGACCGGCGGCTTCGCGGGCTCATCCTGGGTCGGCGATGGCGCGTTGGCCGGAGCGCTGCCCCCGTTCAGAGATTTCTCCGGGCCGGTATCCTTCTCGCCGTACTGGAAAACGCGCTTCAGAACCGGGATGTCCTGCGGCTTCGGCGGCTGCGGAGGTGGTGGCCGCGGAGCCGGCTGCTCAGGCGGCTTTTCGACCTTCTGTTCAGGTTTCGGCTCCGGCGGCTTCGGAGCGGGCTTTGGCTTTGGCTGTTCCGGCGGCGGCACGATCGCGACATTGACCGGCTGTTCCTGCTGGTCCGGCTGTTGCTCGGGTCTCGGCAGGCCAAAGAACAGGAACGCTGCAATCAGGACATGCAGGAACAGCGATGCGGCCAAGGCCCATCGCCAATTCCGAAACCATTCCCGCATCTTGCCGTTCATTGCGCCCGATGTGGAACGAAATAGCGGCGGCTTCAAGCACCGGGCCGGGATTTGCGCGAGCTGCCGGCCTGACAAGTCGGTGATCGCAGGGCCCCGTGGCGTAAGATCAAGCCGGATCAAGGGCCTGCGGGAATTGGCTTACACCAGCATGCTCATCGGGTTTTCGATCAGGCGCTTGAAGGCGCCGAGCAATTCCGCGCCGAGCGCGCCATCGACCGCGCGATGGTCGGTGGACAAGGTCACCGACATCACGGTGGCAATCTTGATCTCGCCCTTCTTCACCACCGCGCGCTCCTCGCCCGCGCCGACCGCCAGGATCGTCGCATGCGGCGGGTTGATGACGGCGGCAAAATCCTTGATGCCGAACATGCCGAGGTTCGACACCGCCGTCGTGCCGCCCTGATACTCTTCCGGCTTCAGCTTGCGGCTGCGGGCACGGCTGGCCAGGTCCTTCATCTCGTTGGAGATGACCGACAGCGTCTTTTCATCGGCATGGCGAATGATCGGCGTGATCAGGCCGCCGGGGATCGACACGGCGACGCCGACATCGGCATGCTTGTGCTTGATCATGGCGTTGTCGGTCCAGGAGGCGTTCGCATCCGGCACCGCCATCAGCGCCATCGCCATCGCCTTGATCACCATGTCGTTGACCGAGAGCTTGTAGGCCGGAACCTCGCCCTTGTCGGTCTTCCTCATCGGGGCGGAGGCATTGAGCTGCGTGCGCAGCGCCAAGAGCGCGTCGAGCTCGCAGTCGAGCGTCAGATAGAAATGCGGGATGGTGGACTTCGCCTCGACCAGACGGCGCGCGATGGTCTTGCGCATGTTGTCATGCGGCACGAGCTCGTAGGAGCCTTCGGCGAAAAGACGCAACACGTCCCCCTCCTCCTTGAGGGGAGGGTGGCCGGCCGAAGGCCGGTCAGGTGGGGTCGGTTCAACTGGGCTCGACTTCAGGGCGGAGCCTTCTGAGGCGACCCCCTCCGTCCGCTTCGCGGACACCTCCCCCTCAAGGGGGGAGGAAAGTGCAGCCTCAACGTCGGCGCGCACGACACGGCCGCGCGGACCGCTGCCTGCTATGGCCGAGAGGTCTAGATTTGCCTCACGGGCCAAGCGTCGAGCCAAAGGCGTGGCTCGGGCAGACCCCTGCGATTGGCCGATCTCCCCCCTCGTGGCCGAGATGCCCGGCAGGCCAGAGGGGGGCGCGAAGGAACGAGACATTGGCGGGACAGCGCCCTTCTCTGTCGACTGCGTCGACATCTCCCCAACTTGGGGGGAGATTGAAGCCTTGTTCTGCGTCGTCTCTGCCTCATAAACCTCGTCGTCGGCATAGATCCAGGCAACGGGTTCGCCCACCGGAATGTCGACGCGCTCCTTGCCTGTCACGTTGCGCAGCGTTCCGCTGGCCGGCGCGTCGATCTCCATCGCCGCCTTGTCGGTCTCGATCTCGAAGAGCACGTCACCCTTCTTGACGCGAGCGCCTTCCTCGGCGAACCAGCGCGAGATCTGGCCGGTCGCCATGTCCATGTCGACCTTGGGAAGAATGACTTCTGTCGGCATCGCTCAGCGGACCCCTTTCACGAGGTCGCGGGCGGCGCGATGATGTCGGGAACCTGCGGCACGGTCGCCTTCTCCAGGTCCGGATTGTAGGGAATCGGCGTCTCGGCGCCGCCCAGGCGCACGATCGGCGCATCGAGATAATCGAAGGCCTCGCTTTCGGCGACGAGCGCGCTCACTTCCGCGCCGATGCCGAGCGTCTTCACCGCCTCGTAGACGCAAAGCAGGCGCGAGGTCTTCTTCACGCTGTCGATGATGGTCTGCCTGTCGATCGGGCGGATGGTGCGCAGATCGACGACTTCGATGTCGATGCCCTCGCCTTCCAGCGCCGCGGCGGCGTCGAGCGCCTTCTGCACCATGATCGATGTGGCGACGATGGTGAGGTCGCGGCCCTCGCGGCGGATCTCGGCCTTGCCGATCGGCACCGTGTAGTGGCCTTCCGGCACATGGCCCTTCATCTTGTAGAGCAGCTTGTGCTCGAAGATCATGACCGGATCCGGATCGGCAACGGCGGCCAGCAGCATGCCCTTGGCATCGTGCGGTGTCGCCGGCTGGATCACCTTGAGGCCAGGCACATGGCCGAGCCAAGCCTCCAGGCTCTGGCTGTGCTGCGCAGCGGCACCCGTGCCGGAGCCGGCAGGGAAACGCATCACCACCGGCACTGAGACCTCGCCGCCGAGCATGAAGCGCATCTTGGCCGCCTGGTTGACGATCTGCTCCATGCCGAGCGTGGCGAAATCCGAGAACTGGAATTCGAAGATCGGCCGCATGCCGGTGACGGCCGCGCCCACCGCGACGCCCGCGCCGCCCAGTTCGGAAATCGGCGTGTCGATAACCCGGTCGGTGCCGTAGCGCTCGACCAGGTCGCCGGTCACCTGGAAGGCGCCGCCATAGACGCCGATGTCCTCGCCCATCAGGAAGACGCGCTCGTCCATGTCCATGGCGATGGCCATGGCTTCCTGGATCGCCTGGGCGTAACTCAGTTCACGCACCGCGGCGTCCATCACGCATGCTCCGTGTAAACATAGTTCTCGAGGGTGGCGATCTCCGGCGCCGGGCTCGCCTTGGCGAACTCGATGCCGTCGGCGATCTCCTTGGCGACCGCATCGCGGATCGCCTCAATGCCCTGGTTGTCGATGAATCCGAAATCGCGCAGCTCCGTCTCGAAGAGCGTGATCGGATCGCGGTTCGCCATCCAGTCCTCGATCTCTTCCTTGGTGCGGTAGCGGTTGCGGTCGCTCTTGGAATGGCCGCGATGACGGTAGGTCTTGGACTCGATCAGCGTCGGCCCCTCGCCGGCGCGCGCCCGCTCGACCGCCTTGAAGGATGCCTCGGCCACCTCGGAGAAGATGTTGCCGTTGACGATGACGCCCGGCATCGAATAGGCGGCCGCCCGTTCGGCGATGTTCTTCACCGCGGTCGAGCGCGCCGTCGAGGTCGACATGCCGTAGCCGTTGTTCTCGCACACGAAGATCACCGGCAGCTTCCAGATCGCCGCCATGTTCAGCGCCTCGTGAAAGGCGCCTTCATTGTTGGCGCCGTCGCCGAAGAAGGAGACGACCACCTTGGCGGTCTTCATCCTCTTGGATGAAAGTGCTGCGCCCACGGCGATCGGAATGCCGCCAGCAACGATGCCGTTGGCCCCGAGATTGCCCTTGGCGACATCGGCGATGTGCATGGAGCCGCCCCTGCCCTTGCAGTAGCCGGTGGTCTTGCCGAAGAACTCGGCGAACATGCGGCTGACCTCGGCACCCTTGGCGATGCAATGGCCATGGCCGCGATGCGTCGAGGTGATCTGGTCATCCTCGGCGAGCGGCATGCAGATGCCCATGGCGCTCGCTTCCTGCCCGATCGACAGGTGCATGGTACCGTGGATGAGGCCGCGCATGTAGCACTCTTCCGCGCCCTCTTCGAAGCGGCGGATGAGGTACATCTTGTGAAGCACCTGTCTCAGCTGCTCGGGACTGTACTGGCGATAGACGAAAGGCAGGTTGGCCCGGCTATCCATGACGGCTTTGCTGGCTCCGGCCATGATCACGCCTCCACGGTTCCGTAGACGAGCTTGTCCTGGCGGGCGCGCAGCTCGGCGATCTTCGAGCCCGGCGCGGGCGCCGCATTGGCGTAGGTGATGAGTTCGCCCTTCTTGATGGGTGCGGTGACCGAGCCGCCCTGCAGCAGGCCGCAGGGGATGGCACGCGCCGCATGGGCTTCCGGCGCCGTCATGATCCAGGCGCGGTAGCAATACTCGCCGATGGCATCGAGCTTGTCGCCGGGCTTCAGGTCCTTCTTGGCGACGGCGCAGACCTCGGCGACCGGCTTTGCCAGCGGCACCATGTCGGCCTTGCCGTAGAGCACGACGCGGGCGCAGGTCAGCGGCACTTCCAGCGAGGTCAGGTGATAGGGGCGATGGAAGGTGAAGTACGGGCCCTTGCCCATCTTCAGGTCTTCCATGCGCTCCGAGATGCGCGGATGCGACATGTCGGCCACGACGAAGACGCCCGGCGCCACGCCCTTGCCGATCGAATAGTCGACGACGCCGACCTTCGACAGCACGCCGCCGTCCTTCTGAGGCACCAGCACCTTCGACAATTCGCCGAGCGTGGCCGCCGGGCCGTGCATGCCCGGCTTGTCGGGCACCAGCCCGGTCGCGTTGGCGATCGCCGCCATCTCGACCATGGTCTTCGAACCATCGACGAATTCGACCAGCATCCGCACATTCATGTGGCGGCGCTTCGCCTCCTCCTCATAGTCCGGAGGCGTGGCGTCGATGTTGAGCGGGTTGTTCTTGCCCTTGCCGGCGGCAACGATCGGATGGCCCATGGCGGAGACGAACTCGATCAGCTCCATGCAGGAAGACGGCTCGTCGCCGGCGCCCAGGGAATAGGTGACGCCAAGCCGGTCGGCCTCGGCCTTGAGATAGGCGCCGATGGTAACGTCCGCCTCGACATTCATCATCACCAGGTGCTTGCCGTGCTCCATGGCGCGCAGGCCGATCTCGGCGCCGACGGCCGGAACGCCGGTCGCGTCGATCACGACGTCGATGAGGTCATTGCCGATGACAAGGCTGGAATCGTTGGTGACAGCGATCTTGCCCGCCTCCATGGCAGCGGTCATGGCCGAGGCGTTGGAAACCTCTCGCGCGTGTCCGGTTTCCTGGAAAGCAATGTCGACGGCCTTGCTGGCCGCCGGCAGGTTGAGTTCGGAAATGGCGCCGATCTCGATGCCGGACATGTGGGCAACGCGGGTGACGATGTCGGTTCCCATTTCGCCTGAGCCGATGAGGCCGATGCGGATGGGCTTGCCGGACTTGCCGCGTTCCTCGAGATCCCGGGCAAGGCCCGTCAACGAAATATTGGAAGCCATGCCGCTTATTCCTCCCATATCGCATGCTATTTGATTGCTTGACGGGTATTGAACATATGTATTTCTGTCAAGACTAATGTCCAACTCTTTGGCCGTTAGTCGACGCTTTTCGGATTGGTCGAGGCGCGGCCGCGAAAGGCATGGACCATGTGCGCCGCCATCAAACCGAATGCGAGCGTGCGCCTGCGGCCGAATGCCGACGAAGTGCGCTCGACGGACCTCAAACCGCAAGGAGATATCTAGGCGGTAATTGTTACTGGCAAACGTCGACCCATATGGCGCCGACCAGATCGGCCATGCGCTGCGGCGTGATGCGCACAGCGGCGTTGGT
>NZ_RZRX01000208.1:0-11595 GCF_003997405.1 Mesorhizobium sp. M2A.F.Ca.ET.042.01.1.1 | reverse complement strand
GTATAGATGTAGCGCGTCCTGCCCCGCGTGACCGCCTCGCTTTTGATCGCGAGGCGGGTCGAACTGTAGATGCCGCCGACGATCACATCGACCTTGTCGACGTCGACCAGCTTCGCGGCCTTTGCCTTGGCGACACTGTCAATAGTCTCGCCATCCTCGATGACGAGTTCCACCGGCCGGCCGAGGAGGCCGCCTTTGGCATTGATATCGTCGACGAGCATCATGGTGAGGTTCGCGTTTGCGATGCCCATGAAAGACAATGGGCCTGTCAGTTCGGCGATGAGGCCGATCTTGATGGGTTTCGGATCCATTTGAAATCTCCGATTACCGGTTTCATGTTCTGGATTTTGCCGGAGGCGCCGCCCCGACGGCAGGCGACGCGCGGCGTGGACCTCAGGCCTCGTAGTGCCCGAGCAGCAGTGCTGCCTGCGGCTTGCCGACATGGCCGGCTTCCTGAAGGATCGCCGGCACCTCCGGATCCGACACGAAATTCTTCCAGCCCTCGGCGTCCCAATCGAAGATCGCCCAGACGCGGTCCGGTTCGCTCGGGTCGCGGAACACGGTTGCGCCGTTCGAGCCGTGAAGCCGGCGCTTGTCGGCGCCCTTGGTTGAAAAGATGCGGATAAAGTGGTCGACGTCCGCCACCTTGGTCGTTGCGAGAAGCATCGGATTTCCTCCTGTCGGTCGCGGCCACCATTGGTCCGTCGACAGGAGCACGATGCGCGCCTTGCAGCGGGCGCACATGGGGTGAATTCCCTATGCCGGCATTTCGCCCGGCCGGACAAGGCCATGCTCGACCGCGTAGAGCGCGGCTGCGCCACGGGTGCCCACGCCGATCTTGGCGTAGACCGCCTGGATGTGATGGTCCGCGGTCTTGGGCGAGATATCCAGCTTCCGAGCCACTTGCTTCGCGGTAAGCCCAGCGGCGATCAGGCGCAGCACCTCGATTTCGCGCGGCGTCATGCCGGCCACCGCCCGCGGCAAGGCCCGGCGCGACTGCTGCCCGGCGAATGACAACACGGCTTCGGCAGCGTCGGGGCAGATACAGCCGTCACGAACAGCCGCGCGCAGCTGTGCCGCCGCCGCCTCGCTGGACAGCGCCTTGCGGTGCGGACGTTCCTCGCGTGACGTCTGGAAGGCTTCGGCAGCGGCCAATATCCTCGCCGCCGGGGAGAGGTCGGAGCCGCCGACCTTGCGGTGATATCCCGAACCATCCAGGCGTTCGTGATGACGCAACACGAGCGCGCCCATCGCATCGCCGTCATGGCCGAAGGAAGCCAGCGCCCGCTCGCCGTAATAGGCATGCAGTTGCGCGGCGTCGCGCTCGCGCACCGATAGCGGGCCGTTGCGCATCCAAGTCGCCACAGGCACTACGAGCTCTCCGATGTCATGGATGCAGCCCGACCAGCGCAGCGCGCGGACATCGGCGGCGGGCAGACCGATCCTTGCTCCAGCACCGGCGGCCAGCTCCGACACCATCCGCGAATGGCCCTGCGTGAATGGCATGCGCATGTCGATCATGTCGGCGATGGCGAGGAACGCCTCGTCGCAAGCCCCTTCGTCCAGCGTCACCGGCGGATCCGGCTCCAGCGCCAGGATGGTCTCGCGGTCGACCGTGGCGCCGATACCCTTCATCAGCATCGCCGCATTGGCGGAAACGAGCCGCGCCAGATCGGCCTCGTATGGGCCGTCGGCACGACTGGCAATGGTCTCGGCCATCCCGTCGATGCCGACGGCATCGCTGAGCGCAATCGCATCCTGCGCCAGCGTGATCAGGCGCACGGCGGGCAGGACCTCCTCGCCACTCAGTCCACGCGGCAGGCCCTTGCCGTCCCAGCGCTCGTAGATCTGTCCGAGATTGCGCCGGATCTCGTCGGAGAGACCAAGGCGTTCGCCGATCCGCTGCGCCACCTCGCAATGGGCTGTCAGAACCGGGCGCGCCACGGCGAGCGCCTGCGACATCGCGGCCTCGATCGCCCTGGCCTGCGCGTCAGGCGCGAGATCATAATAGAACCGCTTGAAAGCCTGCACGAAGACCCTGCCCAGTTCCGCACGGTTACCCATGTCGAGACCGACAAGGTCCTGGCGAAGCGCGATTTCGTCGCCGAAGAGACCCGAGAGAAGGTCGGTGTCCGCGTTGCAGCCGACATAACGCAGCATGGACTGGTGATAGGCATTGCGCCGAACCTGCTCCGAAACGCCAGCAAGCTCGGCGATCCGCATTGCCAGCACGCAGGATTTCAGCGCGAAGTCGCGGGAATGGCCTGTCGCGAGATCCGAGGCATAGGCGAGGACCATCATGAAGTCTGCTCGGCGTATCGAGACTTCTGTCATCGCACACCCTCAGCCAGGTTATGCCAACTCGGCGCACCAAATCGTCAAATGTCGACAGTGTCTCAGCTTGAAATTTCCCGACGTGGACAAACCAGCCTTGACTAAACCTCTTATACCAGCAAGTCCTAATGTAGGTAAGCGTTTGATTTCCTCGCGGATATCAGCCGCTTCCGACTATGGCGATGGAACTAACTCGTGATCGCATCGAACTGGTCGGGGATATAGATCTGTGCTCGTGCGAGCCCTGTCCAAGGAGCGTCTCGCAGTATTGCAACCGGCAATGTTAGCCGTCCAATTTCGCCCGCCATCTCGGGTGCGCTTGAAACGGCGCGATAATCGTATCGCCTGCCGGCTGGCCCGATGGCGTATCGGCCATGCCCTCACTCCTTGGGACATGCCCTCACTCGTCGGGAAACGTCGCGCTGCCAGAGGCCTCGGCTATTCGGCCGCGACCCGCTGACCGCCCGCGCGGCGCAACAGCGCATAACCCGCCTCCTCGACCGCCTGCGCGGAGCGTTTGCGGATCGCTTCGGACACGAGAACGCCATCGGCGAAATCCTTGTCCGTCGCATAAACCCCCGTCGGCAAAGCAAGCGCCTCGAAGAATCCGAACAGCGGCCGAAGCTGGTGCTCGATGATCAGCGCGTGCCGTTCACCGCCGCCGGTGGCAAGCAGCAGCACCGGCTTGCCCCTGAGCGCGGCTGGGTCGAGCAGGTCGAAGAAGTGCTTGAAAAGGCCCGTATAGCTGCCCTTGTAGGTCGGTGATCCGACCACCAGCACATCGGCGTTGACGACCTTGTCGAGGACGTCGCGGCCCTCCTGATCGAGATCGCGCGCCCATTTGGCGCTGCCGAGCGAGGCGCCGACATCCTCGATGTCATAGGTGCTCGCGGACAGATTGTTGCGGACGGCGATATCCCTGACGACATGCTCGACGAAGCCGCGCGTCTTCGAGGGCCGGGTGAAATTTCCGGAGAAACCGACAACGGTTGGATTGGGCATGCTGCGGCACTTTCTCGGTATGTCGACGACCAGAGTCCAATGTCTACAATTTTTATGGACTCCGACCCGTCTTAGAAGGAACCGTCGACCCTTGGAGGGCTCGCCACCGAACAATTTTTCCATGGATCGAACAGATTATGGATACCGACAGCGAGAGGCCCATAAACACTTTGCCGATCAGCGAGGGAAAAGGCGCCAGGACATCGGGCGCCGATCGTCTCTTCAGCCCTGCGGATGAACCTGCGGCAGGGCGGCGGCGAGCGATCGCTCGAACGCATCGACCACCATGTCGATCTGGGTCTCGGTGATGATCAGCGGCGGACAGAAGGCGATGGCATCGCCCATGTTGCGCGAGATGACGCCATTCTGCTGCAGGAAGCCGTTGACCAGCGCGCCGAGCGCCGCCGGCTTGCCCCAGGGCGCCTTCGTCGCCTTGTCGGCGACGAGCTCGACGGCGGCGATGAGGCCGACGCCGCGCACCTCGCCCACCAGCGGATGCGAGGCAAGCTTGCGCAGCCTTGCCTGCAGATGCGCGCCGACCTTGCGCGCATTGCCGACAAGGTCGCGCTCCTCGATCAGCTTGATGTTCTCCAGCGCGACCGCCGCGGCGACCGGATGACCACCGCCGGTGAAGCCATGACCGAAAGTGCCGATGCGGTTGCTCTCGTCGGCGATCGGCTCGAACACCTTGTCGTTGATGAGCAGCGCCGAGATCGGCAGGTAGGAGGAGGAAATCTGCTTCGACAGCACCATGATGTCCGGCTTGATGCCGAAGGTCTGCGAGCCGAACAACTCGCCGGTGCGGCCGAAACCGCAGATCACCTCGTCGGCTACCAGCAGGATGTCATACTTCGACAGCACCGCCTGGATCTTCTCCCAGTAGCCGGCAGGCGGGACGACGACGCCGCCGGCACCCATGATCGGCTCGCCGATGAAGGCTGCAATCGTTTCAGGCCCCTCGGCGAGGATGAGCTTTTCCAGCTCGTCGGCGAGCCGGGCGGAGAACTGTTCCTCGCTTTCGCCGGGCTCCGCGTCGCGCCAGTGATGCGGCGTCGACGTGTGCAGGATGTTGGCGATCGGAAGATCGAAGGAGAGATGGTTGTTGGGCAGGCCGGTCAGGCTCGCCGAGGCGATGGTGACGCCATGATAGCCGCGCTTGCGGCTGATGATCTTCTTGCGCGCCGGCTCTCCCAGCGCGTTCGAGCGGTACCAGATCATCTTGATCGCGGTATCGTTGGCCTCGGAACCGGAATTGGTGAAATAGGCCTTGCTCATCGGCACCGGCGCCATCTGCACCAGCTTCTCGGCCAGGTCGATCAGCGGCGAATGCGCCTTCGAGCCGAAGTCGTGGTAAAAGGGCAGCTTCGACATCTGTCTCGTCGCGGCTTCGACCAGCCGCTTTTCCGAGAAACCGACGGCAACGCTCCACAAGCCCGCCATCGCCTCGATGTAGCGATTGCCGGCAATGTCCTCGACATAGACGCCGTCGCCCTTTTCGATGACCAGCGGACCGGTTTCCTGGTGCTTGCGCGCGTTGGTGTAGCCATGCATGTGGTAGCGGATATCGCGGGCTTCAGGGGAATTCGGTCGGGGGTCCATCATGGTGGGGTCCTGTCTGGGGGTCCAAAGCGGAAATAGAACGGGATTCCTCGTTGAGAAATCCGAAAGTTCCGCGTTGCATTGTCACGGCTGATGCCTCATCGCGAAGGCTGATCGCAAGAGCCGCGAAGCCAGGATCGATAGCGCCAACAATCCGCGACCGTCGCGGAACTAATGGCGCAGTTGGGTTGGAGCATGGAACAAGTCGATTGCATCGTCGCCGGCGCAGGCGTGATTGGTCTGGCGGTCGCGCGCGCATTGGCCGCCAAAGGTCTCGACACGCTGATCCTCGAGGCCGCGGATGCCATCGGCACCGAGACGAGCTCGCGCAATTCGGAAGTCATCCACGCCGGGATCTATTATCCGCGAGGGTCGCTGAAGGCCCGGCTCTGCGTCGCTGGCCGCGGCATGCTGTACCGATACTGTGCGGAACGCGCGATCCCGCATCGCCACGCAGGCAAGCTGATCGTCGCGACCGACGAGGCCCAGGACCCCGTGCTTGCCACGATCCAGGCTGGCGCCGCTGCCTGCGGCGTCAACGATTTGCGCTTCGTCTCCGCCGCCGAAGCGCAAGCCCTGGAGCCGGCGCTTCACTGCACCATGGCGCTGCTTTCACCGTCGACTGGCATCATCGACAGCCACGCGCTCATGCTCGGCCTGCTCGGCGACGCCGAGAATTACGGCGCAACGCTGTCGCTCAACACCCGCATCGTCTCGGGCCGCGTCGAGCCGGGCAGGATCGTGGTGCGGACGATGGACGCGGCTAGCGGCGAGCAGTTCGAGATCGCCGCACCGCGCCTTATCAACGCGGCCGGCCTGGGCGCCGTCGCCCTGGCAGGCTCGCTCGAAGGGTTTGATCGGCAATTCCTGCCGACGCTTCGCTACGCCAAGGGCAATTATTTCTCGGTTGCCGGGCGCGCGCCCTTTTCACATCTTATCTATCCTGTGCCTGAGCCCGGCGGGCTCGGCGTCCATCTCACGCTCGATCTTGCGGGCGCCGCCCGCTTCGGACCGGACGTCGAGTGGACGGACACGATCGACTATCGCGTCGATCCGGCGCGCGGCGAGCGCTTCTATGCCGCGATCCGCAAATATTGGCCCGATCTGCCCGATGGCAGCCTGCAGGCGGCCTATAGCGGCATCCGGCCGAAGCTCTCCGGCCCAGGCGACGCCAACAGCGATTTCGTCATCCAGGATGCCGCAACGCATGGCGTCGACGGCCTCGTCAATTTGTTCGGCATCGAAAGCCCCGGCCTGACTGCCAGCCTGGCGATCGCCGAGCACGTGATGGGCATCGTCGCGCCCACGACCGGCTGACGGCGCCGCGGCGTCAAGATGCGGCGCCCTCGCACTCAATGCCGGCGCCCACGTCCAACGAGGCGGTATCTGAAGCGATCGCGCACGAACTCGTTGAAGAATTGGCCTTTTGAGAAAGCTGCCTTGTAGATCTCGGGTTCCACATCCTCATAGTCGTAGCGGTCGCCGCTCGGAACGAACCACACCGAAAGGACTCGCCGCGACGGATCATAGTGAATGTTCTGGATTGCGGTGGAAGGCATGGCCGGCATCCTGCTTCCATCCTAACCCTTCACGCATCTCCAGGTTCCGCGAGCCGGGAGCGGCCTTGCACAAGCGCTCCGACCGCCTATCTGAGCCGCATGTCATCAGCCAAACGCCCGACCAAAGAGAGCGCCCGCCAGGGCGATCTCTTTGGTGCGCCCGCGGTGCCCGCAAGCCTGCCCGAAGGCTTCTCCTACCAGCCTGAACTGATCACCCGTGACGAAGAGCACGAACTGGTCCGCCATTTCCGTGGCCTGCCTTTCAAACCGTTCGATTTTCACGGCCATCTAGCCAACAGGCAGGTCGTCGGCTTCGGCCTGCGCTATGACTATGAGCGCCGCCAGGTGCTCGAAGCGCCGCCCATTCCGGATTTCCTGCTGCCGCTGCGCGCCAAGGTCGCCGAATTCGCGGGCGTCGCGGCGAGCGAATTCGCGCAGGTGCTGATCAACGAATATCGCCCGGGCGCCGGCATAGGCTGGCATCGGGACAAGCCGCATTTCGAGCTGGTCGCCGGCGTTTCCCTGCTGGCGCCCTGCAGCTTCCGGCTGCGCCGCAAGAGCGGCGCGGCATGGGACCGTGAGACGATCGACGTCGAGCCCAGGTCGGTCTATCTCATGGCCGGCCCGTCGCGAAACGAGTGGGAACACTCCATCCCGCCTGTCGCGCAACACCGCTACTCCGTCACCTTCCGGACGATGCGCGTCTCTTAAGCGGCCGCTGTCACGACTTTACGGGAACTATCACCCGGCCCCGGGGGTTGTGTCGTCAGATTTCGAGATCGAAAGGAAAGACGATGCGCACCTTGACGATGGTCCTGACGCTGTCGGCAATGGCATTGGCGCAGCCCGCTTCTGCTCAACGCGCCGATCCGCAGCCGCCGCAAGCCCCGCCTCCTGCCCAGGAGCCCATCCCGGGCCAGCCGCAGTCCGGCCAGCCTGGCCAGGACGATGCCGCCCAGAACGTCACCAACATCGTCGTGGTGGCGATGGAGGACCTGCCTTCGGAAGTGAAGGCGCAGGCGGAGGCCATAGTCACCAGGACGACGGCCAAGGAGCTGGCCAAGCTGCAGAACTCGGTCGATGCCTCGCCCGAGGCGACGTCGGTCCTGCATGCGAACGGGCTGAATTCCTCGCAGGTCGTCGCAGCCAACATCGACGGTGACGGCACGCTGACGCTGATCATCCAGACGACGGCCTGACCGGCCAGCAGCCAAGCGACCGCGTCCCGCCTTCGATCCTCACTCTTGCGGAGGTCGCCATGACCGAAGCCGCAGTCCGCAACTTCACCCTGAATTTCGGGCCGCAGCACCCGTCCGCGCATGGCGTGCTGCGGCTGGTGCTGGAATTGGACGGCGAGATCGTCGACCGCGCCGACCCGCATATCGGCCTGCTCCATCGCGGCACCGAGAAGCTGATCGAATACAAGAACTACCTGCAGGCCCTGCCCTATTTCGACCGGCTCGACTATGTCGCGCCGATGAACCAGGAGCATGCCTTCTGCCTTGCCGCCGAAAAGCTTCTGGAACTATCGGTTCCGCGGCGCGGGCAACTGATCCGCGTATTGTTCTGCGAGATCGGGCGGCTGCTGTCGCATCTTCTCAACGTCACCACGCAGGCCATGGATATCGGCGCTTTGACCCCGCCCCTCTGGGGCTTCGCCGAGCGCGAGAAGCTGATGGTTTTCTATGAACGCGCATCCGGCGCCCGCATGCACGCCAATTATTTCCGCGTCGGCGGCGTGCACCAGGATCTGCCGGAAGAACTGCTCGACGACATCTGGAATTTCTGCGATCCGTTCCTGAAGGTCTGCGACAATCTCGAAGGCCTGCTCACCGACAACCGCATCTTCAAGCAGCGCAATGTCGATGTCGGCGCGATCTCGCTCGATGACGCATGGGCCCTGGGTTTCTCCGGGCCCATGGTGCGCGGCTCGGGCGCCGCCTGGGACCTGCGCAAGGCGCAGCCCTATGAATGCTATCCCGAGATGGAGTTCGATATCCCGGTCGGCAAGAACGGCGACTGCTACGACCGCTATCTGGTACGCATGGAAGAGATGCGCCAGTCGGTGCGCATCATGCGGCAGTGCCTGGAGAAGCTGCGCTCAGCCGATGGCCAGGGCCCGGTCGCGGTGGCCAATCAGAAGATCACGCCGCCGCCGCGCGCCACCATGAAGCGCTCCATGGAAGCGACCATCCATCATTTCAAGCTTTATACCGAAGGCCACCGCGTGCCGCGTGGCGAGGTCTACGCCGCGGTTGAGGCGCCGAAGGGCGAGTTCGGCGTCTATCTCGTCTCCGACGGCGGCAACATTCCCTACCGCTGCAAGATACGGGCGCCATCCTTCGCCCATCTGCAGGCGATGGATTTCCTGTCGCGCGGGCACATGGTGGCGGATGTCGCGGCGATCATCGGTTCGCTCGACATCGTCTTCGGCGAGATCGACCGCTAACGCAAGGAAGGCGGAGAACTCGCCAGGTCTCCGTTACTCCTATCAAGATCTCGAACCAACGCCCCGGTGCGTAGGTGCACGCCTAGTGCATGAACACAGCTCTCAGCCACGCAAAGATGCCTGCACCCGGAGAGACCGCCGCGCGCACGCGCGACGCCGCCCAGCGCGCCGGCATGTTGGCGCCGACATGGCAATGGCAGACAACCTCATGCAGTTGCCAGTCGCTCATCTCGAAGAAGCGCTTGGCTTCGCCATACGTGTCATCCTGCAGGCCCTGCGCACGGAAGATCGGGTCTTCGAATGCGACGGTGATCGCCGATCCGTCGGTGCGCATTCTTTCACGCACGTCGGGTGGAGCGTATTCGGTGCCCGCCAACGCCGTCAGGCGGCGGCTGGGGCTTTGTTCGAGAAGTTGCGCCCAGCGCTCAAGGCGCTGGCCCCGGTTGGCGATGAGAGCCGGTGCTTCGGCGTGAACGTCGGCAACGGCGTTGATTTGGTCAAGGGTTTGGTGCTTCACGGCCGTCTCCTGTATCGACAGATGATCACCCGCCCACACTGGGAACTAAGGCGCCGCCCAACGCCGGCAAGGGCCGAAACGGACCCGCGAAATCATTTGATCGTCACCTGTCGCCATTTGCCGGCGCGATCGTGTGGGAACCATCCGCCGGCGCGGCCGTTCTGCCAGCTTGCGCCGCCGATCGCTCCTGACGAAACCGTCTGAATACGGCGATCGCCTCTTCATTTTCAGGTCGGGCAGGACATCCCGCTTGTCGGGATCGCGCAGAGCCTGCCAAGGCGCCGAGCGGAAGGAAAAAGCGATGGCCATTCTCCCCAATCCGGACCCGTCTCCAACGCCGGCGCCCACGCCTCCGCCCATCCCGGAACCCAAGCCGATGCGCGAGCCGGATCCGGATCGGCTTCCCGATGAGGCGCCGATCCCCAATCCCGATGAGAATGACGCGCCGCCCAAGCATTCCACGCCCAGCCGGCGCGAGTATTGACACCGTTGCGGGACGCGCGCCGAACGCACCTCCCGAGGATCGTCATTCGCCGCGCATCGTCGCCTGGAAGGTCGGCAGGTGCTTCTTCTGCGCTTCGATCATACGCTCGCGGTAGACGCCGTAGATGACGTCCGTGTCGTGCAGCGTCACGCCCGCGATGGTCGGCGAGGCGAAGACCGGCAGCTCGATGCCGCGCTTCGACAATTGCTCGGCCGTGCGCGCCAAGAGCTCATGCGCCATGATCATCGCCAGCACCGTCGACGATCCCGCCACCGGTCGGGTCCAACCTTCGATCGGCACCACCGCGTCCTCGATCGGCGAGCAGGTGTCGATGACGAGGTCGGCGGCATCCGCCAGCCTTTTGCCGGAGGAATGCGTGGCCGGCTTGTCGAGATTGTTCTTGCTGGTGACGGCAACGACGAAGATGCCGCGCTTCTTGGCATAAAGCGCGGTGTCGATGCCTGACGAATTGCGGCCGCTATGACCGAAGATGATGATGGAATCGCCCTTGTTCAGCGGCTGATGGTCCAAGAACTTCTCGGCATATTTTTCGGTCCGCTCCAGCCACAACAGCTCGCGCACGCCGCCGGCGCCGAGCACGTTGTGCCACATCACCCGAGGGTCGGTCAGCGGATTGAAGCCGACGAAGCTGCCGTAGCGCGGGAACATCTCCTGCGCCGGCAGCACCGAATGGCCCGAGCCGTAGAGATGCACCAGCCCGCCATTTTCCAGCGTGTCGGCGAAACGGCTCGCAGCCTGGCCGAAGGCTTCGGCATTCGCCTTTGAAGCCTGTTCGAGAAGAGCGGTGAGGCGTGGGATATAGAGGTCGGACACTTTGGTACTCCTGTTGATCGTGTCAGCTTCTGGTGTTCGGGAGGCGGCCGGCGCGCAGCGTCGAGCGGATCTCGTAGCGGTCGCCGCGCATGACCGAGACGGTGAATTCGAACGGACCGCGTTCGTCGATGGTGATGCGTTCGACCACGAAGGCTGGACTGCCCGCTGGAAGCTCGAGCAGCTCGGCGTCAGCCGCGCTGACGGCGCCGACGCGGTAGTTCTCGCGCGCCTCGACCGGCACGATGCCGTATTGCCGCTCCAGCGCCTCGTAGAGTGAGCCCTTGAGCAGGCCGGCATCGAGGAAGCCCGGTACGCGCACGGCCGCCAGTTGCGCCGTTTGGATGCCGATCGGCTCGTTGTTGCCGAGCCGCAGCCGCCTGATCCGCACGATGGGATCGCCCTCCTCGATCTCCAGCGCGCCGGCCGCCGCCGCATTGGCCGTCGTCAGGCTGCAGTCGAGCAGGCGCGAGCCGGCGACCACGCCGATATTGCCCATCTCCTGCGTGAAGGAAGTGAGCTCGCGCGTGCCTGCAACCAGCGTAGCCGAGCGCACGAAAGTGCCCCGTCCGTGCTCGCGCCTGAGCAGCCCACCTTCCTCCAGATTGCGCAACGCGTGGCGCAGGGTGATGCGGCTGACGCCGAACAGCGCGCAGAGCCGGTCCTCGGCCGGGATCTGGTCGCCGGTCGCCCACTCGCCGCTCTTGACGATGGCGCGGATCGCCTCCTCGACCTGGTACCAGAGCGGCTCCGGCCGCCTGCGGTCCGGCTGCTGAAAGCTCGCTTCGCTCATCGTGTCTGCCTCCACCCGCTTCCCGCC